>JBDSFG010000150.1:0-8569 GCA_039919615.1 Ginsengibacter sp.
GATGACGAAATAAGACAGCTGAAAAAAAAGATAGAAGATACCCAAATGCAGATAAATTTAAAATCTGCCCAAATTCCACAACTGAACAAGAATGGCAAAAACGATGAGGCCGATAAGATAAGGGATGAGGTTATTTTACTCAAGAGTTCATTAAACCAGGATAAGCCTGTTTTAGAAACAAAAGCCAAAACCTTAAACGATATATTAGTGCGTTTGCCCAATTTACCATCTGATAAGGTACCCGCCGGCAAAACGCCTGAGGATAATATAGCGATAAGACAAGGAGGCAGCAAACCTGAACTATCAAAAGACGCCGCAATGCCTCATTGGGATCTTATAAAAAAATATGACATCATTGATTTTGAAACAGGCGCTAAAATCACCGGCACCGGCTTTCCCTTATACAAAGGCAAAGGCGCTAAATTGCAAAGAGCATTAGTGCAGTATTTTTTAGATTTTAATATTGCTGCCGGCTATACAGAATATCTTCCGCCATTAATGGTAAATGAGGTCACTGCGTATGGCACAGGTCAACTGCCTGATAAAGAAGGACAGATGTATTATATGCAGGCAGATAATTTTTATATGATACCCACATCTGAGGTGCCGCTAACTAATATATACCGTGATGAAATATTAAAGAAAACAGCGCTCCCCATAAAAATGACTGCATATTCACCTTGTTTCAGAAGAGAGGCTGGAAGTTTTGGCAAAGATGTTCGCGGTCTTAACCGTGTGCATCAATTTGAAAAGGTAGAAATTGTGCAGTTAGTGCATCCCGAAAAAAGTTATGAGGTTTTGGAAGAAATGGTAAATCACGTAGAAAAACTTTTAAGCACATTAGAACTTCCCTATCGCATTTTAAAACTATGCGGCGGTGATATGAGTTTTGCTTCAGCCCTAACATACGATTTTGAAGTGTATAGTGCCGCTCAGGAAAAGTGGCTTGAAGTAAGCTCTGTAAGCAACTTTGAAACTTTTCAGAGCAATAGAATGAAAATCCGTTTTAAGGATGAAAAGGGAAAAAGCCAATTGGTGCATTCATTAAATGGATCATCATTAGCTCTGCCAAGAATAGTTGCTTCTCTTCTTGAAAATAATCAGGCTCATGATCAGATAAAATTACCTTCGGTACTTCATAAATATTTTTTGGAGGAAAGCATCTCTTAGAAAGCAAATTCATCTCCCACACCCTAAAATAATATTTGAACCAGGCAATAACCCTCTTTAAAAGTGCGAAATAAAAATGTCTACCGGAAGTAGACATTTAAATGTTTTTAGGTTTTACGGTGGGAGTTAAAGAATGGTTTTTCTTTATACTCTATAGGAAGGATTCAAAGCACATATTTTAGGTTTTTCTATTTTCTGTTAACAAAACTATAAAAGGTTTATCATCTATAACGCCCAAAACTTATGTTTTTACTAAACTCTATGTGGAAATTACTATTTATCGGACGTATAAGTACGGATTTTTAACTTTAAAGGCACTTGACTGCTTGTTGAGCAAGGTTTAAAGTCTTATTTTCCAAAACATTCGTATAAACCGCAAATTCGGATAATAGTAAATATTCCTGCCCTCCCCGGTACCTCCTGTTTATTTTAGCATTTGCTTAAATTTTTTTGACCTCTTTTCAATTTTTTAAGGCAGTGATAAATTTAACGCGTATATCATTGCCGTTTTTAATAGCTAGTGATTATTAGTTTTTAAATAACTTATTACCTTTGTAAGAAAACCTGGTGCCAGCAAAGAGTTTAGAAAATATTTTTGAAGACAAAATAAACAACGAAATAAAAATTGAGCCGAAAGACTGGATGCCCGATACATACAGGAAAACCCTCATCAGGCAAATAAGTCAACATGCGCATAGTGAAATAGTAGGTATGTTACCTGAAGGAAAATGGATAACAAAAGCGCCAACCTTAAGGCGCAAAGCAACTCTTTTAGCAAAGGTGCAGGATGAGGCGGGCCATGGGTTATACCTATATGCTGCCGCAGAAACTTTAGGCATTAGTCGTCAGGAAATGACAGAACAACTGTTATCAGGAAAAGCAAAATATTCTTCCATATTTAATTACCCTACATTAACCTGGGCGGATATAGGCACTATCGGCTGGCTTGTAGACGGTGCTGCAATAATGAACCAGGTTCCTTTATGCAGAGCATCATACGGTCCGTACGCCAGGGCAATGATAAGAGTTTGTAAAGAAGAAAGTTTTCATCAGCGCCAGGGTTTTGAAATATTACTTACGCTGTGCAGAGGCACCGAACAACAAAAATCTATGGCCCAGGACGCCCTTAACCGATGGTGGTGGCCAAGCCTTATGATGTTTGGACCGAATGATGAAAACTCACCTCATACTATCCAAAACACGAAGTGGAAAATAAAAAGATTTACAAATGATGAGCTTCGCCAGAAGTTTGTTGATATATGCACAGATCAGGCAAAAATTTTAGGTTTGAATATTCCTGATGCGAATTTGAAATGGAATGAAGAAAAAGGCCATTATGATTTTGGAGAAATAAACTGGGATGAATTTTGGAACGTTGTTAAGGGAAATGGACCTTGTAATGCAGAAAGATTAACGGCACGGGTTGAGGCAGATAAAAATGGAGAATGGGTAAGAGAAGCGGCAATAGCCTACTCAGAAAAGAAAAAAGTAAAAGATAAAAAACTTACCTCGCATTAATTTTAAAAAGAACAATTAACACGCAACTTGTTCCATAAAAGCTTTAGCGCATTTTATGCAACTATGGCTGATTCAAAAAAAGATAGTTGAAATGCGTGGGCATAAAGTAATACTTGATTTTAGTTTAGCAGAAATGTATGACTGCATTGAATTTATTATTAGCTGAGCAGCAGCAGCACCAAGATTTTGCAGATCGTGAGGCAGAAGGATTTACTAAGCCTGATAAAAAATAAAACTATGAATTCGGATGAAGCACTATGGGAAGTATTTATAAGAAGCAAACAAGGCCTTGATCACAAGCATGTAGGCAGCCTTCATGCCGCAGATGCAAAAATGGCTATTGAAAATGCAAGAGATGTTTACACAAGAAGATTAGAAGGTGTAAGTATTTGGGTAGTTAAATCAGAGAACATTCATGCCTCTAATCCTGATGAAGCCGACAGCATGTATGATCCTGCAAATGATAAGGTTTACCGTCATCCTACCTTTTATAAACTACCCGATGAATTAAAGCACATGTAGGCAGGGTAATTTTAAAAGTTACCATTGCATAATTTGATCTTTTAATAATAAATGTCAGCACCTCTCATAACCATATCAACTAAAAGCCACATCAGCTTTTGTCTTCACTTAGCTGATAATTCATTAATAATGGGGCATCGTTTAAGTGAATGGACAGGCCATGGGCCTATGTTAGAACAGGATATAGCTTTAACCAACATAGCCCTGGATTTAATAGGCCAGGCAAGAAATTTTTATCAATATGCTGCAACAATAAGCAATTCCTTCGCACGCTCTTTTTTAACGGAGGGGGATAATTTTCCGGCTTCAGAAGATTCACTCGCTTACTTAAGAAGCGCTGATGAATTCAAAAATATATTACTTGCAGAACTTCCGAACGGAGATTGGGCAAAAACAATTTTGAAATTATTTTTCTTCAGTACTTACCAGTATTTCTTATATGAAAGGCTTGCTCATTCTTCTGATAAACAAATAGCGGCTATAGCACAAAAATCTTTAAAGGAAGTTACTTATCATTTAAGATGGAGCAGTGAATGGGTTATCCGCCTTGGCGATGGAACCGAAGAAAGCCATGTGCGTTTACAGAAAGCTATGAATGAATTATGGAGGTATACAAGTGAAATGTTTGTTGCATCTGATTATGAAATAGAATGTACTGAAACTAATATTGGAGTTGATGTTACATCTTTAAAACCTTACTGGGATATTAAAATGAAAGAGGTGCTTGACGAAGCGGCAATTTCACTTCCAATGGAAAAAGATTTAAGAACCGGAGGTAAGAATGGAAATCATACCGAGCATCTTACCCGGATTTTAGCTGAAATGCAATATCTGCAAAGAACTTACCCGGGTTGTGAATGGTAACCCAATGATGTTGAGTATGATCTTAGAAAAAGATATAACAATGCATAAAGTATGGCAAATACTTGAGCAGGTTACAGATCCTGAAATCCCTGTTTTGTCTATTCTGGATTTGGGAATTGTCAGGGATGTTTTAATGTCCTCTTCTCTCCCGATTACTGTGGGGGTAGAGAAGGAGTTAACAGTTGAGATAGTTATCACACCAACTTATAGCGGCTGCCCTGCAATGGATGTAATTGCAATGAATATAAGAATAGCTCTTTTGCAAAACGGATTTAAAAATATAAAGATCACTCAACAACTTTCCCCGGCATGGACGACCGACTGGATGACAAAAGAAGGAAAAAATAAATTAAACGCTTACGGAATTGCACCACCACAAACCCGGTCTGACAGTACGCCGGCCGGCCGTATGAGCAGGATGCTTTTTACTGAAGAAGTAAATATTAAATGTCCGCAATGTCATTCAAAAAATACAAAACTATTAAGTCAGTTTGGCTCAACCGCATGTAAGGCTTTATATCAATGTAATGATTGCAAAGAACCTTTTGATTATTTTAAGTGCCATTAAATTTTAGATTGCAGGTTTAGAAAATTAGATTTGTAATTAATTTTAGCCAGATGCCCTCAATCCTTTTAGAAGTAAATAATTCTATTGCTGTCATTACACTTAACCGTCCAGAAAAATTTAATGCTTTCAACCGTGAAATGGCATTAACCTTACAACAAAAACTGGATGAGTCTAATGAAGACAAATCTATAAGATGTATTTATTTAACGGGCGCCGGAAAAGGCTTCTGCGCCGGGCAGGATATTACAGAGATAGCGGACGCAAATAGAACGGGTATAGATAAAATTTTAGCAGAATATTACAATCCTATCATTACTAAAATCAGAAATTTAAATAAGCCTGTAATGGCTGCTGTAAATGGAATTGCTGCAGGCGCCGGAGCTAATATTGCTTTATGCTGCGATATTGTTATTGCAAAAGAATCAGCCTCTTTTATACAGGCATTTTGTAAAATTGGCTTAATACCTGACAGTGGCGGAACTTTTTTTTTACCAAGATTAGTTGGCTTTCAAAAAGCAGGTGCCTTAATGATGCTTGGGGATAAAGTGTCTTCAGCAGAAGCAGAAAGGATAGGGATGATCTATAAAGCTTTTGCGGATGATGTGTTTGAAAAAGAAACATTAAAAATTGCAGAAACATTGGCAGCCATGCCAACACAAGCACTTGCTTATATTAAACAAGCATTAAATAATTCTTTCTCAAACAATCTGGAACAGCAATTAGATATAGAAGATGAACTGCAACAGAAAGCAGGCAGTACATTAGATTTTAAAGAAGGAGTACAAGCTTTTCTGGAAAAAAGATTACCGGTGTTTAAGGGTGTTTGAACCAGGATTTTTGGTGTTAATGAGATTGTTGGGAAATGCTTTAAATAAGTAGTATGATTGAAAAAGATCAATTTGCAAAAGAGGTTGTTGAAAAGATGATGCAAGATGATCTTTTCAGCCAATGGATGCAAATAAAAATTATTGAAATAAGAGAAGGCTACAGTAAAATAAAAATGGAGTTAAGAGACGAAATGATCAATGGTTTTACTGTTATACATGGTGGAATAATTTTTTCATTTGCTGACAGCGCATTTGCTTTTGCCTGCAACACCCGAAATAACCTTTCAATGGCTTTGGATGTATCAATCAGTTTTAATAAGGCTGCTAAGCCAGGCGATGTATTAATTGCAGAAGCTAAAGAAATACACAACGGCAAAAGCACCGGGTTGTATATTATAACCATCACTAATCAAAACAACGATCATGTCGCTTTGTTCAAAGGCACATGTTTTCGCACAGGTAAACCCTTGTTATAAGCGATCAATAAAACTTTTTATTTTCAATAATCCACAGATTTTTTTATGAAACTTTTTACTATACCATTTATTGCTTTCCTGGCTTTAGTTAATTACAAAGCTGCGGCGCAAACAATAAAAGCTCCCGTTACTAAAAAAATACCAAAGACTTTTACTGAACATGGTAGTACAAGAATTGATGATTATTTCTGGCTAAACGATCCCTCAGATTCAAATGTCATTAATCATCTAAAAGAAGAAAATGCTTATGTAGAAAATTACATGAAACATACTGATCAATTACAAAAAAAGTTATACGATGAGATTGTTGCACGCATTCCCGGCAAAGATGAATCTTTACCTGTTAAGCGAAATGGATATTGGTACTATAACCGTTTTGAGGAAGCGAAACAATATTCTTATTATGCAAGAAAAAAAGATGCTACAACTGCAAAAGAAGAGATTATACTGGATGTTCCCGCATTAGCAAAAAACCACCAGATCTATTTAGTAAGGGGATGGAGTATAAGTAAAGACAACCAACATATGGCATATGGAGTTGATACAGCAGGAGACAGACGATCAATCCTGTATTTCAAAAATTTAACCAGCAGGCACCTGTATACTGATATAATTTATAATACTTCCGGCGATTATGTTTGGGCCAACGACAATAAAACGATTTACTATGTGATCAATGATCATACTGTACGCCCTTTTAAAGTTATGAGGCATATTTTAGGAACAGCATCTAACGTAGATAAAGAAGTATATGCTGAATCAGATAGCACCTATAATGTGGTACTAGCCAAATCAAAAAACAATAAATACATATTTATCCGTTCTGAAAGTACTAACACTTCTGAAGACTGGTATTTAGATGCTGACATTACTAATGCCAGGCCGGTAATAATTCAACCTCGCAAAACGGGGCTGGAGTATAGCGCTGATTATTATGAAGCAAATGTTTTTCATATCCGCACTAATAAAAATGCAAACAATTTTAAATTCGTTACTGCACCCATCAACAAGCCTTCTGCTGAATATTGGAAAGATATTATCCCTGCAAATGATAAAGCATATTTGGAAGATGTGGAAGTTCTAAAAAATTATTATGTGGTGCAAACAAAAGAAAATGGACTTAGCCAGATCAAGTTTTATAACAGGAGTTCAAAAAAATGGAATAAAGTGAGTTTTGGTCAGCAAGATTATGTAGCAAGCATGTACATGGCAACAGATGATTACCAGGCAGACAGTATTCGTTATTATTTTACTTCCCTTAGCACACCTGAAAGTCAGTATATGTATAACATGCGGACCGGAAACAAAAAGTTATTAAAACGCCAAAAAGCCGGGAACAATTTTAATTCCAATCTTTACGAAACTAAAAGGCTTTGGTCAACTTCAGCAGATGGAACTAAAGTGCCTGTTTCGTTAATTTATAGAAAAGATGAATTTAAAAAAGATGGTAACAGTCCAATATTGCTGTATGCTTATGGTTCTTACGGTTATAACACTGATCCCGAATTTAATTCTTCTGTAATAAGTTTATTAGACAGAGGAATATCATTCGCAATTGTACACATTCGTGGCGGCCAGGAAATGGGCCGAGACTGGTTTGAACAGGGAAGGTTATTGCACAAGAAAAATACCTTTTCTGATTTTACGGATGCTGCTCAATTTTTGGTAAATGAAAAGTACACATCCCCTGATAAATTATTTGCAAATGGAGGAAGTGCCGGAGGGATGTTGATGGGGGCAATTATCAATATGCGTCCTGATCTTTTTCGTGGTGTGCTTGCGGAAGTTCCCTGGATGGATGTAATAACGGACATGTACAATACCGACCTGCCATTAACAACATTAGAATATGATCAATGGGGCGACCCTAATGTAAAAGAGCTTTACGATTATATGATATCATGGTCTCCATTAGATAATGTTAAGCCTGCAAAGTATCCTGCAATATTTGCAACAGGTGGGCTAAACGATACGCAGGTTCCCTATTTTTCACCGGCTAAATGGGTAGCAAAAATGCGGGAGAATAACCTGGGTATTAATCCGGTGTTATTTAAAGTAAACATGGGAGCCGGCCATGGCGGCGAATCAGGCAGATTTGAAAGTCAGAAACTAACAGCGCTGAAATATGCCTTTATATTAGATCAGCTTGGAATAAACTAAAATTAACTACAGGTAAAAAAGCATAAAACCAATATTATATTGTTTAAAAATCATCATGAAGAAAATTTCTTTATGGGCAAAACAAAATAGAAACACTGCGAGAGTGTTAGTTGTTGCCATAAAAATAACGGGGAAGTATTACTGTAATAAAACACACAACTAAAGAGAAGAGTGAAAATAATTTAACTGACTAAGCAATACTATGTGCCGGGCTTCATCGCTCATCTTTCCAAATCACTTTTTCATCTGTTACTTCTTTGCTAAACCCGGGTAATTTTCCATCGCCTTTACCGGTAAAACCACCGTCTGGATGTCCTAATAAATTGCAGTTGCTATCAAATACATCGCTAAATTGATCACAACATGGCCCGGGGATATAATATACCTTCTTTCCTTTATAGGTATATTCTGTTATTGACCGTACAGGATTCTGTTTAATCTCTTTTTTAAAAGATTCGATTTTA
>JBDSFG010000190.1:0-3490 GCA_039919615.1 Ginsengibacter sp.
GGATGTGGATGCTTTCGACTTTTTAATTAATAATGCAGGTATCGGTGCAACTATTCCTTTTGCTGATGTAACAGAAGAGGTATTTGACAGGTTCATGAATATTCATTTTAAAAGTGTTTATTTTCTAACGCAAAAGTTGTTGCCATTTATAAACAACAATGGAAGAATAATTAATATTTCAACCGGTACAACACGTTTTTGTGTGCCGGGTTATTCGGTTTATGCTTCTGCGAAAGGAGCTATTGAAACTTTCAGCCGATACCTTGCTAAAGAAACGGGTGCAAGAGGTATCACCGTAAATGTTGTTGCACCGGGACCGGTGGAAACTGATTTTAATAATGGAGGCAACCGTGATATTCCTGAAAGAAAAAAATTCCTGGCATCGCAGACTGCACTAGGGAGGGTAGGAGTGCCAAAAGACATTGGAGGCATTATAGCTTTTTTATGCAGCGAAGATGGCGGCTGGATAACAGGACAGCGAATTGAAGTATCAGGCGGAATAAATTTGTAAACCTCAACATCATGCGTATGATTATTGCTCGTGCTTCTTAAGCACGAATTATCAAACAATCAAACTCCTTTCTTGAAATAATTATAAGCCCGCAATGATATTGGCAACCCGATCATAAACATTAAGATCAAAGCCTGGATAATTGCATTTTTCAGATTAAAAGGAGTATGTGTAAGGTTACTGAGGGGCAGTACAATTCTGTTCATTACAAACCAGGCAAATAATCCATATACAAGGCCTACAATATATTTGTTAAATGATCCAAGTTTAAGTTTTTTGTAAATCAAAAAGAAAAAGAGGGTAAATGCAAATGCAATAAAATAATGAAAAAATATTCCTAATACTATTACAGCCCAACCGCCACTCATAGCGCTTTCCATCCCAAGTGCACCACTGGCTATATAGTTGAACATCTTTTTTGTAACATGGCCAGTTGATATATATACTTGTGTATATGCAGAAAGAATATCTAACGTGCCGGCGATAATGGTTGTTAACAGAACTGCTTTAAAAAAAGGCTTCATTTTTATTATTTTAAATTAATCCGTTAACCTACGAAAGATAATCAGATTATGCAATAGCAAAATACTTCACTGTTTTTTCTTTAATCGATCTCTTTAAAAATCGGTTAAGTTTGATAACTAATAAATAGCCATGACACCCAAAGAAATACGTTTTTTAGAAGGGCCTCAAAGCCGTTGGAAAGATTTTAAATATACAGTAAGTGTTTTAGTTGAATTTATTAAGGGCTTTAGAGCATTACATTTTGTGGGACCTTGCGTTACAATATTTGGTTCAGCACGTTTTAATGAAGATCATGAATATTATAAGCAGGCAAGATCACTTGCTGCCGCAATTGCACAGTTAGGTTTCACTATTATTACAGGAGGAGGCCCCGGCATTATGGAGGCCGCTAACCGGGGAGCAAAAGATGTTGGCGGAAGAAGTGTTGGATGTAATATTATTTTACCACTTGAGCAACACATTAATCCATACCTGGATAAATGGGTGAACATGAAATATTTTTTTATCCGCAAAACCCTGCTTATTAAATATTCTTACGCATTTGTGGTGATGCCCGGAGGGTTTGGAACATTAGACGAATTTTACGAGGCCATCACTCTGGTTCAAACAAAAAAGATAAATATGTTTCCAATAATAATTTTTGATAAATCTTTTTATAAAGAAATTCTTGAGCATAATGAGCGTATGCTTAAGGCAGGCACAATTTCAAAAGAAGATCAACATTTGTTTTTAGTTACAGATTCAATTACGGAAGCCGTAAATTATATAAAGGAAAAAAGTATAGTTGCCTTTAGCTTGCAATATGCAAACCGGCCTAAACCTTTCTGGGGATTTTTTGAAAAGGATGAAGAGGTCAGTAAAAAAATAAAGTGATATTGAGCGTAAAATAATTTATAATAATAACCCCAACAAAAACTGAATTAGGATTACTCCGGAATACTCACACGTTCTTAAACTCCTATAATTATGAACGATATAATAACTATTACGTTTAACCCCTGCATTGATAAAAGCACTTCTATCCCTTCCCTTGCGCCGGAAAAAAAATTGAAATGCTCGAAGGCAACTTTTGAACCCGGCGGAGGCGGTATTAATGTTGCAAGGGCAATAAAAAAACTTGGAGGAGAAGCCACAGCCATATATCCTGCAGGAGGATATTCCGGAAAATTTTTGCAGGTATTACTGGAAAGAGAAAATCTAAAAAGCCTTGTAGTTGAAACTACGCATCATACCCGTGAGAATATGATCGTATTAGATCTTTCTGCAAACCAGCAATATCGTTTTGGTATGCCGGGGCAGGAGTTGTTTCAAACTGAATGGGAAAAATGTTTACAACTGTTAGAAGAAAATAACTCAGCGTATATTATCGCCAGCGGAAGCCTTCCCCCCGGTGTTCCGCCAGAAATTTTCCACATGATAGGAAAGATAGCAGAAAAACAAAACCGGAAACTGATTATCGATACATCCGGTGATGCATTAAAAAGCGCCCTGCTGGCAAAAGCATATCTCGTAAAACCTAACCTCGGCGAATTGAGTAAGCTTGCTGGTGTTGAAGAGTTAGGATATAACGATATTTCCAACGCTGCCCGAAAATTAATTAATGAAACCGGGTGCAAAATATTTTTGGTATCTATGGGTTCTTCCGGGGCCATGCTTATCACCAAAGATGAAAGCTATGTGGTAACAGCCCCTCCCGTGAAAAGGCAAAGTACCGTAGGAGCTGGAGATAGTATGGTTGCCGGGGTTGTATTAAGTTTATCGAATGGAAAAAGCCTGAAAGAGGCTATTCACTACGGAGTAGCCAGCGGAACTGCCGCTACAATAAATCCCGGCACTGAGTTATGCAAACTGCATGATGTAAAAAGAATTTATGAACAGATAATTGCTTTACAGCTATCATGATGATTATACTTAACCCTGGCATATTCGTAATAGGTGTAACGTTATCACCAAAAGAAAAAATGAGAATTAAGTTATAGGATGACTCATCAGCTTTATTTAGCCTGCTGGTTAAAAGCCTTCGTGATCTGAAATGTTTAAAGCCACCAAACTATCTATAATTACTTAACCATAAACGGATAATTAGTTTGAGTGCAAACAAGTTTATTCGACATAACTTTTATCGATAACGCTTGCTTTGGCACTATTTTAGAGTATACCCCCATACATTATAAAAATATAATCACATGAAATCACTTAAATTAAAAACCTTCGTTACTGTTTGTACCTTTTTTGCAGTGTCAGTAATTTCCGCCCAGGTGGATACCACGAAATCTCCTACCACTATGAATCAGACAGATTCAACCATGCAAGCCATGCCTGAAGCGAGTCCTCAAGCAATGCCTCAGGCAAGCCCTGTAGCTACTGACTCTGCAAGTACTAATAGTAACCCTGTTAGCGTGGATAATAATACGATGAATAATGTCGTTGCAGATCCAACCCCGGCTGAAGATA
>JBDSFG010000204.1:0-6686 GCA_039919615.1 Ginsengibacter sp.
TTTGAAAAGGTATTATAGAGGGTACCCGATCAATAGTACGGGCAAAATGATAGGTATATTGAAGCCTGTCTAAAAATTGATATACCGATGAATTAAGCGACTCTTCATCAACATTATTTGAAAGATCGTATAATTTGTTTAATGCTTCATCCTGGGACACAGTAGTAACCTGCTGTCTCGTTCCCCCGTTTAAAAACGAACGATATTGACCCTTTATTTGTGTCCATACCAAAGCAAACAATACAAGACAGCTCCCTATTACGCCTGCCAATAAAACCTGCTTTACATTAACAACACGAATGAGGCCGGCCAACAAAACAATCAAAAAAAATATTACCGTTTTAAATTCAGAGAAAAAACTAAAAAAGCCTGAAATAAATTCAATACCAATGCATAAATAAAATAAATTTCTCTTTTCCTTCTTTAAAATACTCAGATAACCAAACAACAAAAAAAACAGCCATTTGATCTTAATAAAGCTATAAATAACTTGTGTGAGGCCACTGAATACAAAAGCCACTGCATAAAGTGAGGTGAATCCGAAGAACGCCACCAGGTAACAGGTAAACACTTTGTCCGTGGAAAGTTTATAAGCCTCTCTTTTCAAATCATTCAACTTTAGGTTGGGCAACTTGCTTTGATAATAATAAACGGGTAAGAGCAAAAATAATAAACCCACCATACTTGCTATTGTAGCCTCCCCCATATTGGGAGATCTAAAATTTATACCTTTACCCACCGAAGTGGCCTGCCATACGGCTGCAATAATCTGTAAAAAATGCATGAGAGCAACAAGTGTAAATACACCCGGTTTTAAGGGTTGTTGCAGGTTATAGATTATTAAATAAATAATAGCAATAGCTATGGCAAGATAGATTCCGTTAGGTAACAATAATTGCCACACCAGCACTATCATAAAAATCACAATTGATTCCTGGTCAATTTCAAGTCTTTTGTTAGGCTTATAACGACTTAAATCAGCAATCACACGATGATTTGCTCGTGGGAAGGCCCGTTTAGATTCTAATGGAGTATCAGTTATTTTTTCCATCGGTGATCTGAATTTCAATAGCAATAACAAATTCCTTTAAGGTGAACGCTTCTATGAACTGACGTGATTTCTGCCCCATGGCGGCAATTTTATCAGGTAACTCCGCCAGCGATTTTATTTTTGAAGTAATATCCGAAATATTACGTGCTTCAAAAATAAATCCATTTTCACCAGGCTGTACAAGATCAATTGCACCGCCGCATTTATCACTTGCCAATATCGCTTTACCTGCCGCCATTGCTTCATTAATTGACAAGCCCCATGTTTCACCAGGTCCCACAGATGGCAAAACGAAAACATTGCAAACCTGGTAAATAACTGGCATTACCTGCTGATTTTGGAAATCAATAAAATGAATATTTTTTATGTCACTAAAAGCAAGTTTTAGGTCTTTCTCTTCTGGCCCATTACCTACAATTACTAAATGAACATTTTCTTTATTAAGTTCTTTAAATGAATTTAATAACGTTTCTACATTTTTCTTTATCTCCAGTTTACCTGCATACAAAAAAACAATATTAGCTGTTGTAATATTAAGCCGCGACCTCCATTGTGCCGCAGCATGAGCATACTGACTATTATAAAAAAATCTTTCATTATCTACTGCATGTAATGCCCTTACCAACTGGTTTTCTTTCATGCCATATTTGAGGAAATATTTTTTATTGTTAGTTCCACTATAAAAGGCAATGTCAACATTCCTAAATATCTTTTTAAGAACCAGCGATTTAAAAAAAGAAGCCGCTTTATTTTTCTCGTCAAGTAAAGTAGAATCGCCGCGAAACCAAACAGGTATTTTTTTTTTAAAATACCGCATCACTTTTAAATGGCTGTCAAATTTCCACCCGTAAATTAACAGCGCATCCGGCTGCCATGATTTTATTTTTTGAACGATGCCGGGATTAATAATACCATTGAAATGATGAGATCCTTTTTCTTTAGCAGTGTTTCGTAAAAATTCATACTCATAACCTTCTAACAAAGGAATATCCCAGTCAATTGTTCTTTGAAATCCGGGATCAAACTTTGTTTCTGTAACTGTGGTACCCCATGTATAAAAAACCTTCAACTGTATTATTTTACTTTCTGCCAGTAACTTAAAAAAGGGAGCATTATATTGAATGGGATGGGTTGTTATAATTGCAAGTTTGTTCAAGCCGTAGAATTAAATTCAAAAGTTATCTATTCATCTGCTGAGCAAATAATTTAGGAAATGTTTGCCAAAAATGTTGTCGCGTTTTTCGCAAAAAGCAGAAATCAATTTCCCTGTGTGACGCTATCTGCGGTCATAATTTCAACCCTTTAAAAAGCTTTTGTCTCAGATGTCATTTTCTTAATTCTAAAATATTTCCGAAAAAAGAGACACCTTACTAGCAGTTTTTATTCGGTTTACAATAAAATCCATGCCGCGGAGATACAAGGTATTATGTGCTCCGTAAGATATTACATGACTGCATTCTCTTTTAAACGGATCATAAACGTAAGCTTCAAAGCCCTCTGCAAGCAGCGTTTTATGAATATTATTTTCATCATAGCCATACCTGCCGCCAGAACCATTTAGTTCGATTATTATCGCTTTTAATTTGTGATCCTTAAGCGTTTGCTTCATGCCGGTTATCACTTCGGTTTCAAAACCTTCTACATCTATTTTTATCAATAAAGGAACATCATCTCCTTTTAAAATTTCATCTATTGATGTAACAGCTACTTCAATAACCTGCTGCCCGTTATTATTCTCTGCAACAGAGATCACGTGATTCCCGGTATCATGTGACGATGTAAATAACAATTTACTTTTTTGCGCACTTATACCAATATTATAAGCTGTGACATATTGCTCAAGGTGATTAAGTTCGATATTATTTTGCAAACTTTTAAAGGTTGCGGGCACGGGTTCAAATGCAATCGTTTTTGCACGGGTATATCCGGCAGCGAGAACAGTATAGCTTCCTACATTAGCACCAACGTCTGCAAACACATCGCCCTTCCTTAAGAAATGTAAAAGAAAACCCATATCGGCAAACTCGTGCAAGCCTGCATAAATATTACCGGTAGCCCCTGTCATCCCTTTGCTTATCAATAAAGACGTTGAACCGGCAAATGCTATTTTCTTTTCTCCTGGATTTATAAGCTGACCAAGCTGCCATTTTAAAAATTTTGTATATGCCCTGAATTTATGTTTACCTGCAAGGGGATGGTTATTAATAAACGTGATAATAGAGCGTATTTGAGAAAATAGTTTCAAATTACGGGTTTCAAAAGGTTAGGCGTATGCGGCCTGTTAAGTTTATTCTTGATAAAGAAAGAAGTTAATTTATAAAAATTATCAAACGCCGAAAGTTCTTTATAAAATGAGTATGCCGTTTTTAGATTTCCTTTTATCAATGCTTTTACCATCAAAGTATAATAAAAAACCAGTTTGTGGTTTCTAAGCAGCATTAAACCCTCTTTTTTCATTTCCGGACTTACGTAACTAAACAAATTCCGGTAAACGATCAGGTCTTCTTTTACATGATTTATATATAGGCTTTCTTTTCTGCTCAATTGCCCACCATGATCTCTCAGCTGAATTAATTTATCAGCAATAAAACCTGTATTATGATCTTTCGCCAGCCGCACCCACATATCAAAATCTGCAGATATTTTCATTCCCACATTAAACCATCCTGCTATATTTAATGCTTTTTTATTGATGCAAACATTTGAAATATTACCTGCAATAGAACCTGTAAAAAAAGCAATTCTTGCATGAAGCTCAGTGGAAACAATTTCCGGTGTATTGTCAATTTCATCTATTCTTTTTATTATCCCTTTCTCATTTATTATGTCGCAGCCACAATAACTAAATCCTATTGAAGGATTGTTTTGATGAAATGAAACAAATGTTTCCAGGCAGTGAGGATGCATAATATCGTCCTGCGCCCATAATTTTATAAGCGGGCTCCTGCAATTTTTTATAAGATAATTGAGATTATAAAATAAGCCTTTATTGACTTCGTTTTTATAAATAGATATTCTTTGGTCTTTAATACTTTTAATATATTTCCAACTATCATCTGACGAGCAATCATCCAAGATCAACAATTCAAAGTTCTTTAATGGCTGATCGATCACACTTTCAACAGATGATGCCAGGTAAGTTCCTCCATTGTATACAGGTAGCACTATGCTGATAAGCGGATAGCTTTGCGGTTTAATTTCCTCAATAGTCATTTAAAAGCAAGAAGATTTTATCAATATTTATTATATACCAAATCACTTATTAGTTATAGTCTTTACATTTCAGGGAACAATTTTATTTAATAATTCTGTAAGTTGTTTTGTAACAGCATTAGCCGAATAGTCATTAAAAATTGACCTATTTACCTGGCTAATATCAAATGACCTTAAGAACGATTTAAACTTAAGGAAAGAATTAAGAAAATTTATTTTCAGGTTACCCAAATCATCTGCTCCATTAAAAGTTACCAATATACCGCCGTTGGATCCCTCTAACACCTTAACTGCTGTACTTAACTTATTCAACACAGCCAATATTGGCTTTCCTGTAAGAATACCCTGGTAAACCTTTGATGGTGTATAATGAGGTTCCGTACTTCCTAAAATAAAAATACCGGAGGCCGCATTTAAATGAGCGAGCACATCAAGGTACGGAATCCGCTCAGGGTATTCATAAACGATAGTCTGCCACAGATTATATTTTTTAGCGAGCGGCCTGATATTAAATCCGCTTTTATCATCAGGGGTCTTTCCTGTGCCTATAAAATGAAATTCGGTACCCTTAAAATGTGCTTCATTTTGATCAATTGATTGAAATATTAATTCCAAAAGTTCATAAGCCCTGGGTAACATTGCGCCTGCATATACAAGCCTTACCTTCTCTGATGTTTCAGAAAAAAGGTAGGGTTTAATATTCATCTCCCTTAACCTTTTGTGATCTTCTGCTTCTCCGCCATAAGGCATTGCCCCAAAAACACAATTATTTAAAAGACCAGGATTTCTTTCGATAACTCCTTTATAATAACCTTCTGCAACGCCAGTAATTAAGCTTGCTTTTTTAACAGCTATAGGTTCTAAAAATTTAGCCAACTTTGTACTGAGCCAATGCCTTGATAAAAATTTTTCGCTGCCGGGAAAATAATGTACCCAAGGATCTATATAATCTATGCCATACCTGATTCCTGTGCTTGCATAAAGCCACCTGCCAAGAAGTGCAACATAAAAAGATGGGATGGGAATATATAAAAAGTCAATGGTTTCTTTTTTAATTATTTGTTTAGCTTTTTTATACAATTGAAAAAATGCACGCAAACCAATATCGCCGATCAGCCTTGGTTTGTTAAGCTTAAAAGCATTTGCTTTTTCTATTTTTAAATCCTTGGGCAGTAATTTTACAAGATTCCAATCAAGTTGCTCTTCATAATATTTTTCATGCACTGTAAGAACAATCGGTTCCCAATTATAGTCAGGAAGATGTTTTGCAAAAAAGCGACTGCGATGAACACCTGCAAGATTTGATGGGGGGAAATGAGAAGAGATAATTAGTATTTTCTTCATTAATAAAACTAATACTTCAAAAAAGAGATTCTCTTGTATAGAGATATTAGCAGCTTTTGAAAAAAATTTAATTTAATTAATCTTTTGTTTAAAAATAATATTTCCAGAGGCCACGAATGATTAGGTGTATTTGTAACAGCTATGAATCCTAACGATACAAGCTTTCTAATCGATGCTACCGTTCTTTCATGTAAAGAAACATTTAACCAATCATGAAATTCTACAGTTATCTGCTCGATATTTGATAAATTATCAAAGGTAAATGTATCGATTAAGTCAAGTTCTGAACCTTCAATATCAACTTTCAGAATATTTATTCTTTTAGCTTTAAAATTTAATAGATCAATAAATGAATCCCAGGTAATTCCCTCTACTACATCTATTCTTTTATTCCCCCAGTTACTTTCAAATCCTTTTATTATAGAACTTGCTTCATTATTATAAGATGTGTAAAAATTAACTGGCCCATTTATATTTGCAAGAGCATAATTCATTTTTTTTATGTTAGTATCTATAACTTTATTGAGGACATTTTTATCTGGCTCAACAGCATAACAATGTGACTTATATTTCTTATACAATTCTATTGAAAATGCACCTTCGTTAGCACCCAAATCTATTATAATTGAATTTTTATTAATATAGGGGCGATAAATCCAATGTCCACAAACCTGAATAAAACCTGTCACATTAAGTAAGTATCCGATTAATTTATTTCTTAGCATTAATATTTTTAAACTGCCCTTCATCCGATTCTCTCTTTGCTTATCCTTTTTAACCACTTCGCCGGTTTTAAATTATAGTACAATTGCTTTAAATAATATTCCGGCCCCGATACAAGTTTGCGGAAGATCTTAAATATATTGCCCATTTTTATACGGGAGTAATAATAATCTTCAAAAAACTTTAGTATATCTCCTCCTACCATTTTAGTAACATAAGTATATTGTAAACATCCAGCCCAATGAATTAGTCCGGATGTAAGAGTTTTGTCTGTTATTTCCTTTAATGAAATATTTGATAATTCGTTACTCCCGGCCCATATCATGAATTTTTCCGTGCCGAGCTTGATTTTTTT
>JBDSFG010000158.1:0-8729 GCA_039919615.1 Ginsengibacter sp.
CATCGTTATCTTCTTATAATTATTATATGTATTCGCCAACCGGGTACTGGTACAGGCCGCGGGGATTTTATGGTTCTCAAACCAGGTATTACTATAATAACATAGTAGTAATGGAAATTGATAAAGATGGCAGGTTAGTATGGAGCAATGTATTGCACAAAAGCCAGTTTGATGATGAAACAGATAACTTTCTATCGTATCAGATTATGAATGCCGGAGATCAGCTCCATTTTTTATTTAATGAACAGGAAAGAAGAAATCAGCTTATAGCTGATCAAAGCATTTTGCCGGATGGTGTTTTAAAAAGAAACCCTACTTTAAAAAGCTTAGATAAAGGCTATCAATTTATGCCGCGTTTTGCAAAGCAGGTAAGCGCAAAACAAATTATTGTTCCCTGTATAATCAGAAATTATATTGGCTTTGCAAAAATTGATTATTCATAAGCGGTAATAGTCACCAGGCATAAATCATTGGTTAATAATTTATTTATAGCCTATCGACGCAATGACCATTTAAAATTGTTCATTAATATTTTTTAATTTTTACCTTTTTAATTTCATCTGGTGGTAGGCACTTTTAAAGCCAATAATCCTGTTAATACTTTTTTATTGTTTATTTATGGCTTACTACTAAAGTTTTCATTTTTCTCCCATTTGCCTGTGCCCTCCGCAGGAAAAACGGATGGGTTTTTATACAGAGAACTACTTTTGATATTACAATCGGTGAGTAACGGTTCGCCTTTTGTTTACTCCCTTATCACTTACCTTTTACTCTTTACACAAGCCGTTTCGTTTAATAAAATTTTAAATGATCAACGTCTTATTCAGCGGCCAACTTATTTGCCTGCAATGAGCTACCTGCTTGTAACATCAGTTTTTCCTGAATGGAATATTTTAAGCAGCACGTTAATAGTAAACACGTTGCTTATTTTGGTATGGCTCAAAATAAAGGGATTACACAATAGTTTACACGCAAAGGCAACAATGTTTAATATTGGTATGGGAGTAGGAATTTCCTCTCTTTTTTATTTCCCTTCACTTGGGTTTACCTTATTAGTTGTATTTGCTTTAATATTAACCCGGCCTTTTAATCCTGCCGAATGGCTTGTTACTTTAGCGGGTATTATTACACCCTTCTATTACCTTTTTGTATGGCTTTTTTTATCAGATAATCTTAAGTTTTATAAATTTCCGGTTTTTGTCATCGGTCATCCCATTATTAAGAATTATTGGCAAACAGGTGTAATAATTATTTTAGTAATATTGTTTTTAACAGGCGCATATTTTGTACAAGTGAATTACAGAAAACAGGTTGCGCAGATAAGAAAAAGCTGGAGCCTTATATCAATTTATTTATTATTAGCGGTACTTATCCCTTTTATTAACGATACCCGCTCTTTTCAATATTGGATATTAGCAGTTGTGCCATTAACTGCATTTTTTGCGTGCGCTTTTTTATACCCGTCAAAAAAATGGTTTCCCGCTATACTGCATTGGTTATTGGTTGGGTTTGTAATTGCAGTGAGTTATTATTATAAATAAACCGGCTCACTTATATTTGCAATATTATTTCAAATACATAACATGAAATTTGGTGTCGTAATTTTCCCCGGGTCTAATTGTGACAGGGATATAATAACTGCCTTGCGGGATGAAATGCAACAGGAAGTTATTGAGCTTTGGCATAAGGATAAAGATCTTTCAGACTTGAATAAAACAGATTGCATAATATTGCCCGGCGGGTTTAGTTATGGAGATTATTTGAGATGTGGCGCTATTGCAAAATTCAGCCCTATGATGCAAAGTGTTATTAGCTTTGCCCATGCCGGGGGAAAAGTTTTAGGCATTTGTAATGGTTTCCAGATATTATGTGAAAGTGGTTTATTGCCTGGTGTTCTCCTGCGAAATTCCAACATGCAGTTTGTTTGCAAAAATATTTTTCTAACTACTGAAAATGATACGCAAAAACAGGTTTTTAAAATACCCATTGCTCATGGTGAAGGCAGGTATTATGCAAATGATGAAGTACTGAACAATCTTGAAAAGTATAAGCAGATTGTATATAGATATTGTGATGAGGAAGGTAAAATCACCACTGCTTCAAATCCTAACGGCGCCATGTTAAATATAGCAGGCATTCGCAATGAAGAAGGAAATGTGACGGGGATGATGCCGCACCCGGAACGGGCGTGCAGCAAAGCTTTAAATAACGAAGATGGCAGAAAAATTTTGATGCATTTGTTTTCTATAAACTAACGTTAATAATACACATTCAGGTTAATTAAATCAAAGTAACCAGTCAGGTTGATGTAATTTTGAACAAATACATTTTAATGAAAAAGATTTTTTTTACTTTAATAATTTTATTCTTTCTAAGTGCTTCCTACGCACAAATTTTGAATCCCGTAAAGTTTGATTACTCTGTTGTAAAAAAGGGAAGTAATTTATATGAAGTACGTATAAAAACTTTGTTGCAACCCAAATGGCATATCTACTCAATAAAGAATCCTGAAGGCGGCGCAGAGCCTACCAAAATAAAAATAAATGAGGGCAGCAGCGTTGGCGCTACCAGGGAAATGGGGAAATTAAAAACAACGTACGAAAAAGAATTTAATGTTAATCAAAAATTCTATGAAGGTTCTGTTGATTTTGTACAATTGGTAAAACTAAATTCCGGTGATAAAATTACAGGCAATATTTCTTATATGGTTTGTAATGATAAACAATGCCTGCCGCCAAAGGAAGTGGAGTTTAAAATAAAACTGTGATCAATAAATAGGATTTAATTTTAACAGGATAACATTTTGTTATCCTGTTTTTTTAACTTGCCGAATTGAAGAAAATAAAAATCATATTAATTGGCATATTATGTTTTGCAGCGCTTTTTATTTTCGCTCAGTCCTCACCGCCTTCTTCTGTTAGGTTGCCGGAAAAATCATTGTTAGCAACATTTCTTGATGGACTTCGCTGGGGAGTCATTTCTGTTTTACAACCTTGCTTATATGCAATGTTCCCGGTTACGGTAAGTTTTTTTTTAAAGCGCAGCCAAACAAGAATGCAGGGGATAAAGAATGCTACCCTATATTCTGTTTCTATCGTTGCAATATTTACTTTGCTGGGATTATTTTTGACTATACTTTTTGGCAAAGACACATTATATCAAATTTCAAGCAGCGCCATTTTCAACCTTTTTGTTTTTACCTTGTTCGTTGTATTTGGTATCTCTTTTCTCGGTGCATTTGAAATTACGCTTCCTGCTTCATGGACTAATAAAGCTGATTCAAAAGCAAACATCAGCAGCTTCTCCGGAATATTTTTTATGGCACTCACATTGGTGCTGGTTTCATTTTCATGCACTGCCCCCTTCATTGGAAACCTGTTGATTGATGTTAGCCGGCAAAAAGAAAGACTTGGGCCTATTGTAGGTTTCCTGGGCTTTTCAATAGCAATTGCATTACCATTTGCATTGTTTGCATTTTTTCCGGGCTTGCTTAATAAAATTGCAAAGTCAGGCGGGTGGCTAAATACACTAAAAGTTTCTTTTGGGTTTGTAGAACTGGCAATGGCTTTAAAATTTTTATCGAATGCTGACCTGGCTTATCATTGGCATTTGCTTGACAGAGAAGTGTATTTGTCGCTGTGGATAATTCTTTTTGGATTGCTTGGCCTTTATCTTTTAGGCAGATTAAAATTCAGGCATGATGATCATTTACCAATGAATGATTATGGACTTCCCCATCTTTCTGTAACAAGATTATTTTTTGCCATCGGTGCTCTTGCATTCACGGTTTATATGATACCAGGTTTATGGGGCGCTCCGCTGAATGGAATAAGTGGCTGGCTACCGGAAAATAAAACGCAGGATTTTAATCTTGAAAAATTAATACGCAACAATAATAACGTGATAAGCGCCAATGATACTTCTTCTCAGAAAAACACAGCGGCTTCTTTAGCCCTGAAGCCAAAAAAATACATTGATATTTTAGCATCCGAAATTCCCGGTGTAGAAGCTTTTTTTGATTTTGATGAGGCCGTTGAAGCTGCAAAACAATTAGAGAAGCCAATTATGATCGACTTCACAGGTCATAGTTGTGCTAATTGCAGAAAAATGGAAGCCGAGGTTTTATCAAAACCGGAAGTAAGCGGTTTGCTCCATAATGATTTTATAGTGGCCTCATTATATGTTGATGAAAAAAGAGCGCTTCCTGAAAATGAAAAGTATATTTCAAAATTTGATGGTTCTAAAGTAAATAACGTAGGCGCAAAGCATCTGGATTTTGAAGCAACTATCGCAAACTATAATGCCCAACCACTATACATTTTTACTGACCAGGAAGGGCATATCATTAAAAACGCGGGGGGATATGAACCGAATGTAACCAGGTTTGTTACAATTTTAAATGAAGTTAAAGCAGAGAATAAAAAGAGATTCCCATAACACAGCCAACGTTGGTAATACATTTACTTTAAAACTTTTTTTTATTCACAAATGGCGGAAGGCCTGATTCTCCTTAATTTAAAATTGAGAATATTAGTTTATATCTAAGAAATATTCAGTAACACTTGCTTTGAGAAACAAACCCCGCCAAACAAAAGGAAGGGCATTGATGCCGATATACGCCAGGGCATACGCAATAAAATTATTTCCATTACTGCATCACCACCTAAGGCATAGGACTTTTACAACTTATTATTTCATTTATAAAATCATTTATATAAGTAACAAATTATTAAGGCCGGCGTGTGCAACACTACTTTTTGCTTTATTTCTGCAGTTTTTTAAAATATGAATTGGTGATTAATTTATTCCTAATGGTCATCCTTTTGAGGGTTTCTTGCGGCCGGGAACCCGGGCAGTGGCAAAATCAACATCCACTTCCGGGTTTCGTTTCCCCACGAGTCAGGCAATGGGTTTACATAAACAAAGGGCAGCGAAATATAAAAAGTGAGTCAAGGTTGTTTATCCTCTATATTTATAATTTTGTTGTACTATGAATAAAATAGGATTTAATGTTTTGGCCTGGTCGGCAGTTATCTCTGACGAATTAAAACCAATTGTTGGCAGGCTTCAAAAAATTGGATACGATGGTGTTGAATTCCTTATTGGTTCCCCGGACATAGCTGCTTATACATGGATGGGCAATTATACCAAAGACCTCGGGTTGGAAGTGACGACGGTTTTTGTGGTAGGTAAAGATGAAAACCCGATTAGCCGGGATGCTGCTATACGGGCCAAAGCCCTGGAGCGAATTAAGTGGGCCATAGACAGGGCGTACGATTTAAATGCAAAATTACTTTGTGGACCCTTTCATTCTGCCCATGCACATTTTGCCAAACGGGCTCCTGAAGATTGGGAGTATTCTTACGGAGCAGAGATACTACACGCCGCAGGTGAATATGCCGCACAGGCAAATATCACCCTCGGGTTAGAAGCACTTAACCGTTTTGAATGTTACCTATGCAATACGATGGATCAGTTGAGCCGGTTAATTTTAGCGGTTAATCATCCCAATGTTAAAGCCATGTTCGATACGCATCACGCCAACATTGAAGAAAAGAATCTTAGCCAGGCGCTTGTGACCATTGCGCCGCTGCTGGCACACGTACATATCAGCGAAAATGACCGTGGCACGCCCGGCGATGGCCAGGTACATTTTGAAGAAGCATTTTCGAACTTAGCAAAAATAGATTATCAGAGCTGGCTCACTATCGAAGCTTTCTCCCGAAATGACCCGGATTTTGCCAATTCAATTGGCGTTTGGAGGGAATATTCCAGGCCATGGGATATTGCCGAAAATGGTTTTAAATTTATTAAAAAAATGTGCAGCAGATACGGGATGTAATTTCTGTAACAGAGCAGAATGACCGAATCATTTATTTTGGCAAAGGAATACATTAGGGATAATTTAAAAACTTCATTGACACTTTATAAAATAAAAATGAGAAATTATATTTTGCGTATTTTATTCTTATTATTTTCCAACAATGCTTAACGCAAAAGCTGCCTGAATCAAAGCCAGTCATAGTAAGCACTGCCAATCTACAACTTTCACTAAATGTAAAAAACTGCCGATGGTCAGTGAATGTTAAGGGAACTGACATGAGTTTAAAATGACGTGTACTTTCTTGCCAACGATGATCCTTCAGGATGGAAAGTAACCAGTTCCACAAATAAAAATGACTCATCAAATCTTGGCTCGTTCGTGACCGTAAAGCTGCACGGCACAAAGCCCGGCCAGCTTGATTTTGACTATCAAATCTCCCTGAGTAAAATAAATAATGATATATTAGTTAGCCTTGGCCGTACCAACAACACAGGTAAAACTGTTGACATAAATGAAATGAATTATTTCATTTCAGCTAATGCCAGGCTTGGTGGCACTACCGATAAATGGCTCACTCTTGGCACACAATCACGCAACCGCGACTATTATGATTTTTGGAATGTGGTGAACCTGATCACCCCAAAAACCTATGCAGTAAATCAAGTAGTAAAAAATACAGAAACCGGTAATAGCCTTTTGATGGGTCATGTTACAACAATGAAAGGTGCATCGCGATTTGAGGTAACATCAGCATGGACAGGTAAAATCCCTGACCACATGCAGGTTCGTGGTTATTGCAGTTCGGAGTTATTGGATAAGATCGACGAAATATTTTCATGAATACTTATGACTATTCCACAATCAGCACATGAATTTGTTTGCGAAAAAAATCTCCGGTCTGCAACATTATTATATTCATCAGCGCAATTATTACACATGGTAAACTTTTGCATAGAAGTCAAATGCCTATCATAAGGCAGATCATTAATGATGGAATACCGTGGCCCACATCGTGTGCAAGTGGTAAAAGGATAACGGTGACGGCGATTGTTTATATCGTGTAATTCTTTTTTGCATTCATTGCATAGAGCTACATCGGGTGAGAGCAAAACCTTTTTGCTTTGATGATTCTCTTCTTCAACCACGATTAAAAAATCATTAAAGATATTATCTGATGATATTTTTAATTGAGCAGAAATAATCTTTGATTGAATTGGAGCTTGTTCCTTTATTTTTTTAAAAATAATTCAGCAACCTGTTGAGAAGCATTGAAGAAAACATGTACACCATCAATTCCATTTTTTACATATCCATTCAATTGCATTTGTTTGGCTAAATGATAAACCATTGGACGAAAGCCAACGCCCTGAACAATTCCATTGATATGTATGCAACTATTTTTTTTATTGAACCACTAGGGCACAAAGACCCGAGGGTTCACTAAGCTTTGTTCCTTTGTGCTCTTCGTGACTTTGTGGTTATATTGTATAAACTATACTTCGGCATTCACTAAAGATTTTTGTTTCTTGTCTTTTACTTTTTGCATCAGCCAGTCGCACCATTGCTCTAAACCATCACCTTTTAAACTGGATATTGTTATTACTTCAAGACCAGGATTAATATCTCTTGCGTCCTGCGTTATCGCATCAACTGAAAATGGTACATACGGAAGAAGATCTGATTTTGAAACCAACATTAACTCACTTGTTAAAAACATACGTGGATATTTTTTGGGCTTATCATCTCCCTCAGTACATGAAATAACTGTAACACGAAAATCTTCACCAAGATCAAATGCAGCCGGACAAACAAGGTTGCCTACGTTCTCAATAAATAATACATCAACGCTGTCAAGATTAATATGATCCAATGCCTGTAATATCATTTGCGCTTCAATGTGGCACATTCCACCTGTTACAATTTGCAAAGCATTGATGCCAACTTCTTTCATGCGAATCGCATCCCTTTCTGTTTCAGGATCACCAACCAAAACAGCCATGTTCAATTTACCTTTTAGCAACTTGCCAGTTTCCTGCATCAAAGTGGTTTTGCCACTTCCGGGGGAAGAACAAACATTTATCACAAGCATATCCGTCAAACGTTCACGAATTACTTTAGCTACATAATCATTTGCTTTTAGCAGGTTCAACGTAGTGTTTTCGCATTGCACAGAACCAACCGGTGCTCTGTTTGATTTTGGTGTTGACATTTTTATTTATCAAATTATTTAAGCATGATTAGTTACTAGTTGTTCTTCCTCGGCAAACTCTACTTTACTTATCAACAACTCTTCGCCCTGAACAACATTCCTGCTTGGTTTGCCACAACTGCAAACAAACTTGTATTCCTTAATTTCCGTTGTTTTATCACATTCATCACAATAAACAAGCACTGATAACACTTCTACGTGTAAAGAGGTTTTGTTATATCGTGGCTCATCTTCCAGCACAGCTTCAAAAGCATTTTGCATCAGGATAGGTTGTACATTACTCAATATTCCAACCGTTAAATGAATACCACGTACCTTTTCCATCTCCTCCGGAAATTCATCTTCAAGAGTTTTAAAAATATTTCTTACTAAAGGTATTTCGTGCATTTTTTGTAATTGCCATTAAGCTTTCCAAGTTAAGCAAAAGATACGTCTAAACGTGCAGGGCAATTCTTCATTAGAAAATTATTTCTAAAAACTTATTTTCTTTGTTTGCCTGTCAGTGTATTCTTAACAGATGCATTAAATTTTTCAGTGCCTTTAACGGTAAAATAAAGCGCAATATAATTGCAAAGTCTTTTCCTGTATTTGAGTTCGGAAACATTATCCTTTCCGCTCAATTTACTTTTTTCATGCATAAAAATCAGGAGCAACATAATATCAGAAACTATAATTTTTATGTCGGTGTTGCTTTTT
>JBDSFG010000292.1:0-14516 GCA_039919615.1 Ginsengibacter sp.
TTTCTGTCAGCATAAATTATCAAACAGCCTATAATTATTTATTTGTAGGCTACGGCATCATAGCATTGATCGGCGTTTTTGTTGTACTTTTTGTAATGGGGCCATTGCATAAAAATGAGGAGTTGCATAGTTATGTGGAAATGCAGAAGTGAGCACATAGATCATAATACATTATTCAACCTGCGGTTTTTAAATAGTTAGCTCAGTCACTTTACTAACTTGCTCAAACCTCACATCTTTAAACTCTTTAAAATGAGCTTTACCGCATTTTATTTTCATTGCTTCGCTGCCTCTTAATTCCTGACCTTCGCTTTTAGTTTCTGCAACAAAATAAATTTTCTTTTCGCCTTCAAATACTACAGCCCAGTCAGGCCTGTATTTTCCGATAGGTGTGGTTATTTCAAACCAATACGGCAACTTAAAATAAAATTCAATGTTTGTACTGGTCTCACAATCTCTTGCAAAATCACTTTCTACTTTTGAATCAAGCGGAATATGATTTTCATAAATAGTTTTATCAGGGGCAGAAACTATATGCGTAAACTGGTCGACATAAATTTCTAAATCGCTGTCATCAAACAAACACATTTCATAAAACCTGTTTCCAATTTTCTCATACTTAATTCCATCAATCATTAAATAGTGTAGTGTTCCTCTTGTTGCAGTCACTGCATTATCCATAAACATTTGAGGATTTACAAGCAGTTCATTTAATCTTCCAGACTTTCTTAAGATTTGTAAAATCGTATCTCTTGTAAGTTCAGTTTTGCTTTGTATGTATGAAAGAATATCCGGTATGTCCACTTGCTTTGCATAATCATCATTACCACTATCACTTAATAATTGCCCGCTAACGCCTTCATCAGTAATTAAAACTTTTTGTTTTGTACTTCTTACTCCTGGCTTTTTAGTTTCAGGCATTTCTTTTATCGCTTTTGATGCTAAAGCTATCAGTTCATTTGTAGAGTAATCAACCGTATATTTTGTATGAAACTTTATCTTCTCCCAAATCTGTAAAAACTTTGGGTCAGCCTCAAAGCCTTTTCTATAATTTAGTTTCTTCTTATCATTGTTATTTTTAATCCTGCCTGAAAAATCTACACCACAATCTTCTTCAATTTCTTTTTGCAATGCTCTGGCAAAATCTTCATAACGCTCATTAGCAACGACTGTTAACTTATTGATGTTTGGGTCAAATATTCTTTGCCCTCTTTGATTTACCGGTAACCTTAGTCCTCTTCCAATTTCCTGGCGCTTTTTAATTTCGGACTTTGTTTCATTCAAAGTGCAAATCTGAAACACATTCGGATTATCCCATCCTTCTCTAAGCGCTGAATGACTGAAAATAAAACGAAGCGGAGTATTTAAATCGAGCAGCCGTTCTTTCTCCTGCATAATTAATTTATAGGTATCATCATCGGCCTGAGTTTCTCCTCCTGTATCTTTTATTCTTCCTTTGTTGTCCTGGGAGAAATAACCGTTATGTAATTCTTCTACCGGCTGAGAAGTTAGACTGCTAAAAACAGGTTTGCTGATTTCTTGTTTATAAATTTCTTCAAACCATTTTGCATACTTGCCCGGCAGAGCATTTCCATTTGCATCATACTCTCTGTAATTTTTTACCTTATCAATAAAAAAGAGTGATAATACTTTTATGCCTTTGCCTTTAAAATGTTTTTCTTTTCTAAGATGTTCTTCAACCGTTTTCTTGATCATGAACTTCATAACTTCATCATTCATTCCGCCTTGCGTTTCACCAACTGCAAGCGTAATACCATTGGACAGTTCTATTTGCTGATTGCCAAAATCTATTTCATAAATTTTCAGTCCATCGTATTTTTCATTTTTGCCCGAAAGATCAAACAGGTCTAATTTTTTGCCATTAGCTGTTACTGATTTTCTTTTTACACCTTGTAATGAGTTAACATCAATTTTAATTTTTGCTGTAATATTATTGCCGGTTCTGTTGATGCTTTCTACCTGGATATAGCTGTCATTAAAATCATTTTCGCTTATTACTGAATCAACTTCTATTTGTTTTACCAATCCTAAATCGTAAGCCTTAACCGGGTTAAGCGAATACATTAAATTGTAAAGATTAGTATGCGTTGCTGAATACCGGAGCGTACAAAGAGGATGTAAATTTTGTATGGCTCTTTTTCTTATTTCAGTTTCCATATTCTGAGGCTCATCAACAATTACAAATGGCTTTGTGCTTTGGATAAATTCAACAGGCTTTTTGCCTGTAAGCTTATCATTCGGCCTGTTGATTACATTTTCATCTTTTGCAAAAGAATCAATATTGATAACTAAAATTTGAAGAGAATTATTGGTTGCAAAGCCCCGGAGGTTTGAGACTTTCCTGCTGTCATAAATATCAAAATTGATAGCTGCTTTATTATACAATGATTGAAAATGCTCATGTGTTATTTGCAGGTTTTTTAAAACGCCCTCCCTAATGGCAACTGACGGAACAACGATTACAAACTTCTTAAAACCATACAAGCCGCTGAGTTCATAAATCGTTCTTAGATATACATAAGTTTTTCCTGTACCTGTTTCCATTTCTATAGAAAAATTCATTCCGTCCAATTCTTGCTTTGATTCTTTTATTTCATTACGCTTCTGAATAGCTTTTACATTATTAAGAATTTGTTCTTCAGACAGTACCAAATTATTACCAAAGCCGTTTTCAGATAAGAAAGTACCGGATGTGTTTATAGTAAATTCAAAGTCGCCATTACTTAAAGGCTGCCCTTCAAAAATATCTGTAATAGATTTTATGGCTTGTAATTGATAAGGCTGGTTGCTATCGAAGTGAAGTTTCATTTGCCTTTCTTTTTTGGAGATGCAGGTTTCCTTTTTGCAGAAGTATTATTCATTTCAAACAATTGCCTGTCGTGCTCAATAAGTTGTTTTAATTCTTCTTCCTTCGGCAGGTACATGAGGTATTTGGAAGCAAACAGTTTTTTGTTTTCAGCCAGCACAGAATATTTTACTACTGCTTCATCCTTTTCTGCACAGAGTGTAATGCCGATGGTGGGATTATCTCCCTTTGCTTTTTTCAGATCTTCATACATGCGTACGTACATATCCATCTGCCCGATGTCCTGGTGTGTAAGCTTGCCTGCTTTCAGGTCAATCAGCACAAAACATTTGAGATGATAATTATAAAAAACAAGGTCTATATAAAAATCTGAAGTATCGGTAACAATATGCTGCTGCCGGGCAACAAAAGCAAACCCTTTTCCCAGTTCCAGCAAGAACTGCTGCAGGTTATTGATCAGTGCGGTCTCAATATCTTTCTCATTTAATTTCTCTCCCGGGTTTATACCAAGAAACTCAAAAATATACGGGTCCTTTATAAGTGTTTTCTCCCTTTTTTGTAACGTTTTTTTTGAAGGCCTTGCTGTAATGCTCCGCTCAAAATATAAGGTATGTATATTGCGTTCCAGTTCCCTGCTGTTCCAGTTATTGTCAATGGATTGTTCAATATAGTACAGGCGCTTTTCTTCCGTATCTATTCTTGAAAGAATGCGGTAATGTGTCCAGCTCAATTCGTGACGCACTGCGTCATAAATTGGAAATGCCAGATAAAAAGAACGCATGTTTCTCAGGTTGCTGTCATCAAAGCCTTTACCAAATTCGTTTGTAAGTTGTATTGCCAGTTGCTTTAAAGTACCGTGTCCATATTCAGCCCTTGCTTTTCCCTGTTGCTCGTCTTCTACTACAAGCTTGCCTATCTGCCAGTAGCTTTCCAATAAAAAAGTGTTGACCGCACGGTATGCTTTTGCACGGGCAGATTCAATGATCTGCCTGATGGCAAGAAACAAAGCGCTATTTGTATGTTCCGGTTTGTCCATTGGTTATTTTAGCATGATTGTTCAATTCGGTACGCAGTGCGTTCCGAATAGGAAAGCTTGTAAAAGATGCTTTTATTTGGTTGCTGTCGAAGTGGAGTTTCATTAATTTATGCTGCCAATTTATCTATCCAGGTTTCTTTACTCTTCCATGAGAAATCATTGATTCCGTATTCTTCAATTGCCTGCAATATATCTGGTGCTACAATCTTTTCAAGATCGTTTAATATTATTATACCTTCATTATTTCTTGCTTGCTTAGTATCTTCAAAGGCGAATAGTTGAGCAATTATATTTTGCTTTTTCGGGCTTGATACTACTTTTATAATTCTTTCTGGCGCTTTAGAGGAAGAAGGAATAAGGAAATCAAACTTGTGCTGAAACGAACTTTTCCCTTGTAAAATGATGTTCGGGGAAAAACGGATACTATTTTGTTGAAGAAAATAAGTTACATCTTCTAAAAAGAAAGATTCAACCTTTGGAGAAGCAACAATAAATAAATCATCAACTGAGAGCAACGCCTGAATAAAGTTATGCTTACGCATAGGGAAAGTTGAAGATGTTGCCATTATAGATAATTCATTTCCTTTTAGCATCACCCCGAATCCGTTTAGAATAGAATGTAATTCCTTCTGTCGTCCAGGAGCTGAAATATCTACTCCTGCCATTTCAAGATTATTTATTGTGTCCCCGTCATCGGTCATAAATATTCTATCTCTTTCATCTCTTTTTAAATAAAACTGTATCTGATCATTGATGTGATTAACAAATGGTGTTGTAACTTCAAAATGTCCGTCAATCTCTTTGTAGCTGATTTTTCCCTTTAACCAGCCAATGTATGAATCAATAAGTTCTTTCATATTAGAATTGTTTTTTTAATTTTAGGCAGCAACTTTACATTACAATATTTGAAGAATTCCTCCATAATTTCATAAATGTCCTTTCCATCAGTTTTAATAAATAAATCCGCAGGTACTGCCCATCTTTCACCAAAACCTTCAACATACAAATGTATGTGAGGTGATTCAATTAATTTACCATTGTAAGGTTCGAGTAAGGGCAAGGGAATATTGTCTACCTCGGGATTGGGATGCGGAGAACCATCAAAATCCAATCTCGAAGTATGTACGCTTTCCTAACTCTGTTTTGATAAGTAACTTTTGTGATCTTTACACTTCCACGATAAATATCAAATAAAAATTTTTCCCGTTTATCAACATTGGTAAAATCAATAACCAGTTTCCCTCCCGAAACAGGGAAATCATACTCTTTATCTTCTTCTGGAAATTTTTCCATTTCAAAGAAAAAATCCGCATCAGTTTGAGAAATAAAATGCGCCATTTTATATCGTTTTAAATTCCACCCTAGCATCTCTCATCTGCAATACAGTATTAGTTTTCAACTGATCGTTGCCTGTGAAAAGATTATCGAGCGTAATTACTTTTTGTGGCTTGGAGGAAATGATTTTGTCAATGATTGACTGGCTCATTTCAGCTAAGGCAATAATTAATTCGCCATCATTTACTGAATAGAATTTATCTATTGCTTCAACATTATCTGTAAACTGGTAACCTGCTTTAATCATCAATTCATAAAGCATATTTTGTTCTTCACTTCCTTTACTTGCCGGGTTGGTAAAAGCATCAGCCTTACCTGCCCAGTTCAAAACATATCTTTCGTTAATGAAATTTATATCATCACTAAAAGTTGCCTTTAATTTTTCCCAATCAATTTTGTCTTCAGTAAAAACATCAGGAAAAAGCTGTTGTAGTTTTTGTAGGTTATCTTCTTTTATATTTAGTGATCCTCCATTCATTAACAGATAGTTTATGTTCTGCAAAGTAAAGAATGTTGATAAGAAAGAACAATGCCGTTCAATATCAATTTCTCACAAACAACTCTCCTGGCTTTTGGGCTTTTGTTTTGCGCTGGTAAAAATTTATTTTTTAATCTTCAAGTCCGCTCGTTGAGTATACCGGAATCAATTTGTCCTTCGGCTAATTGAATTTTTGAAAGATGTTCAGTATATTTATTGAAGTAATAAATGCTTTGTAACAATTAAATCTTACACAATGGCAAAAAAACAAAACCAAAGTTCAGTAAATCCTCTTGATGTGGAGGAAAAATTGATTACTTCAAATATCGGATCAACAGCCGCTAATGATAAAAACGCTGCTGCTCCGCCACCAATTTTTGAGGCACAAAACTTAGCAGCAACCCCAGTATCGAAAACCCGGCAAGACTAACACTGTTGCTTATTACTTTTTAAGGGACAAAATAGCGGTAACTATGATTGCCTTAGGCTTAGTGGGTCTGGTATAATCTTAAACAGGTAGTTCAATGATGAACTCAGCAAACTCGCCTTCCCGGGTGTTCACTTTTAGCTCACCGCCATGCGCTTTAGTGATAATGTCATAACTCATTGACAAGCCCAAGCCCGTTCCCTGTCCGGCAGGTTTAGTAGTAAAGAATGGCTGGAAGATTTTGTTAAAAGCGTTTTGCGATATGCCCATGCCATTGTCACGAATTGCTACTTCAATATGATCATCTTGGCCTCCGGCGTGCCTGATCTTTTTTGTGGTTACCGAGACAACTGGTTTATAGTTGTCCTTCAATTGCTTGCTCTTTTCATTTACCGAATAAAAAGCATTATTAAATAAGTTGAGCAATACACGCCCAATGTCGGGTGGGGCAATATTTATTTTTTCGATATCAACATCAAAGTTCGTTTCCAAACCGGCGCTGAAAAATTTATTTTTCAAAAGCATAGAGCGATAAGCCAGTTTAAAATATTCATCAGTCAAAGCATTTATATCGGTCAGCTCCTTTCCCTGCCTTGACGTCTGGCTATGCTCCAGCATATCCTTAACAATGGAGTCTGCCCGTTTGCCATGATGAATAATTTTTGCTAAATTTATTTTAATGTCCTCGTGAATTTCGTTTTGTATTTGTGTATTAGCGGGCTCTTTCTTCCTCTCCTCCTTTAACTCATCAAGCAACTCTGAATTTATTTCTGCAAAATTATTAATGAAATTTAAGGGGTTTCGTATTTCATGGGCTATACCTGCGGTGAGTTCGCCAAGGGAGGCCATTTTTTCTTTTTGTAACAATTGCGACTGGGTAGACTTTAGCTCATCCAATGCTTCGTCGGTCTTTATTTTTTGTTTTTGCAGCAAAATGTAATCTTTCTTTCTAAGACTGCTATTTCTCCAAAACAAAAGAGCAATGAGTAAAAAAACACCCGATAGAATGATAACGGTATAAAATCTTATCTGATTTTGGTATTTAATTTTGGCAACTTCAATAATTTGTTGCCTTTGCTGTTCCAGCAGTTTCAGATTTTGTATCTTCTTTATTTTTTCTACATTATATAAACTATCCTTTGTTGCCATAGTTAATTCCTGGTATTGGAAAGCGCTGTCAAAATGGTTCGTTGTTTTAAACAGATCAGCTAAAAAAGCGCTTATTTCAAGTACCTGTTTAAAAAAAGGAGCATCCCGGGCAATAGATATAGCCTTCTGTGCATAGTAAATAGAAGAATCAAACCGCCGTTGTTCCTTAAAAATTTTCGCTAATCCAAAGTAATCTGATGCAAGTACTTCGTTATCGTTAATAGCCTTTACATAATAAATGCTGCGGTGATAATATTTTGCAGCAAGGGCGAAGTTTTTTAAATAAGCCTGTATCGCTCCATAAACATTTACGATAGCTCCTGTCATATTTTTATCTTGCAATCGACCGGCCAGCTGTAACGCCAGTTCTACGTAATATAACGCTGAATCCGGGTTGTTCATTCGCAGGTAAATGTCGCTTAGGCTATAGAGGTCGAACAATAACTTTGAGCTATCTTTCGCTTTTTCGTCAACCTGCTTTGTTTTAAAAAGATAATATAAGGCATGCTGGTAATCTTCCTCTTCATTATAAACCTGTGCAATGTTAAAGTAGGTTAATGCAATAGCTTGTTCCTGATTTTTCAAACGTTCTTTCATTTGCAAAGACTGCAAATACATCTCTAATGCTTTAGAGTAGTCCCCTACTCCAAAATAAACATTTCCAAGTGAATTGGTACAATAAGCTTCACCTATCGGGTCATTAATTTTTTGGGCAAGTCTTAGGCCCTCTAATGCATATTCCAAAGCAGTGTCCGGATAAGCAGATACATAAGCATAACTGAGCCGTGCAAGAACCAGTACACGTTTTGGGCTTTCTTTTATAGTGGGTAGTAATTGTTTTAAACTATCAGCTTCTGTGTTTTGTCCCTGTATATAGCTGGCGGCAAACAACAGTAACAAAAACATTATAACCCTTTTCATTTTTGATAGCAGCATAAAATGAAATTACTTTTTTTAAAATTATCTTAACCAAAGAAAATTCAAACAGGATTGATAATGATTCTTGTAAAGGAGCTTTCTCACGCTTAATCAATAAGCAGGCAAACCAAAATGAGTAAAGCTCAATACAAATTAAGAATATAGGATTTAAGAATTAAGAACAATTTTTTTAAAATGATTTGTTTCAGAGGAATTATACAATACGAAGTCTATTCTTTCATGTCACTTTAGCATTTGAGCGACAAACCGGCTTCCGGGAATTTGTTTGCCTGAAAATAGCAACGCAAAAACTTTTACAACGATCCTGTCGCGTAGCCATGATTTTCTGTAGGACTGATCTTCTTTCTTCTTAAAAAATTTTTTTGACTGTGTTTGTATTGTATGCATGATCCTGTAATCATTAATAATTGGATGAGTTTTCAGCCGTTCTTTATAAGTTTCCGGAACTCCATCTACGATTGCTGTTGCACAGAGTTTTCCGGAAAGCACTGCCGGCAAAATTCCCTCACCGGTAAGCGGCTGTGCAAGGCCAAGCGCATCACCAATAAGGAACGCATTATCTGCCTGGCAAAATTCAAGATGATTAGTATTAAAAAAAATATAGCCATGTCCTTTCATCTTATCCAGCACAGAATGTAATGAAAGTGGTATTGTTCCTTTTATTCCATTACCCTGAAAGAAATCCCTGGCCTTACTCCAGGCGGGCAACACATCCCTGGCGATTAAGGTTCCTGTTCCCACATTCAACCATTTACCTTTAGGAACATTCCAGGAATAGCCCTTCATGTCATCATGTAATAATATTTCCGGCTCTCCGTCTTCCCCTATACGGGATGCAGCAATTTCCTCAAGGGTTCCTTCGAATTCTTTTTCCTGAGTTCCGCATTGAAGGTTATCTGTTTTGGGAAACAAGGCCCGCGCTACCGGACAATGAGTGCCACCGGCGCCAATGAGATACTTAGCCCGAAATTGATTATCAATTACCCAGTATCCTTCACTGTCTTTTTCTATCTGCCTCACATTATATCCTTCAATGGTCTGCACTTTACTTCGCTTTAGAAGAAAATCATCAAATTCATAACGGCGTACGAAATACCCATTTGCTTTTATTGTGTATTTCTTCCCGTGAAAGTGGATGTGAACGTGATTGAACTTCCACAATTGCGGACTGTAGTCTTTCGGTGATATACCGAGAATATCCCATATGGGCGTGGAAAGCCAGCCACCGCAAAGTTTTACCCGGGGAAAATCGGCTCTATCAAGCAATAGTGTACTAATGCCGGATTTTACAAGGATGGAAGCGCAGGTACTTCCTGACGGGCCTCCGCCCACTATAATGACATCGTATGTTGGAATGGAGCTCATATATCAATATAATAATACAATTTATTTGTTAGTCCAATCAGCTACCTTACAGCTTCATATCCGCCTAACACACCTTTTTTTGACAAAACCATTTGCCAAAGCTGATTATGACGGGCACGGAAAGCTCCTGCATTTGCAAGCAGGTAGTACTTCCACATACGATAGAATCTTTCGCCATATTCATCCTTAACTTCATCCCAATGCCGGTTAAAATTATTAAACCATGCAACAAGTGTAGGATCATAATAAGTGCCGAAATTATGAATATCCTCTGTTATGAAAATACGTTCCATGGCATCAGAAAGTTGTTTTATGGAAGGCACTAAACAATTGGGGAAAATATATTTATTGATGAAAGGATCAGAAGAAGTTTTTGAAAAAGGCTGTCCTATTGTGTGCAATAAAAACAAGCCATCATCTTTAAGGCAGCGGGCAACTGTTTGCATAAAACGGCGATAATTTTTGTAGCCGATATGTTCTGTTAATCCTATCGCCACTATGTGATCATATTTTCCATTTACTTCCCGGTAATCCTGGAGCTTTATCTCGACAGGTAATCCCTTACACATTTCCTTACCCAGTTCTACTTGTTTTGGAGACACGGTAACGCCTGTTACTTTTACGCCATATTTTTCGGCGGCAAATTTTGCAAAGGTTCCCCAACCACAACCCATATCAAGCACATGCTGACCCTCTTTTAACCTTATTTTTTTACAGATCAAATCCAGTTTGTTTTCCTGCGCCTGGTCAAGATTATCGGTATTTTTCCAGTAACCACAGGTGTATGCCATCCGCTTATCCAGCATAAACTGGTAAAGTTTGTTACCAATGTCATAGTGGTGTTGTGCATTTCCTGCAGCCTTCTTCTTTAACTGCATATTGAAAAGCTTTGCCGACAATAAATTAATTGAAGACCTCAAGCCCAATTTTGCTTCTTTATAAAGATCCGCCCTCAGTACTCTAAAAGTAAATTCATCTAACTCATCACAATCCCACCATCCATCCATGTAAGATTCACCCAGCCCAAGTGTTCCTTCACTAAGTACACGTTTGTAGAAGCGGTCATTGTGAATTTGCAGATCCCATGGATCAGTTCCGTTTATTTTAATACCTGCTTTTGCTAAAATATCAGATACGGTTTTTTGTAAGGTTTGTGTGCCCATAGCAAAGTAATGTGGTAATATTGGGGATAAATATAGTGGATTTGTAAAACATACACTTATGTTGCAGGGAACAGTTAATCGGAACTGAAAAATTTAAAACAGGTTTTTATCTTTATAGAAATGCATAAATGGAAAACAAGCCGGAAAAAACTTATTGCGATTATACATTAGCCCTTGAGGATAAAAATGTACACAAACAATATCATGATAAAGAATATGGCTTTCCTATCGAAAACGATAATGAATTATTTGCAAGATTGGTGCTGGAGATAAACCAGGCAGGGCTTAGCTGGGATACTATTTTAAAAAAGAAGGATAACTTTTTTAAAGCTTACGAAAATTTTGAAATAAAAAAAGTGGCAAAATATAATGAGAAAAAATTTGTTACCCTTATGCAGGACCCGGGCATTATACGAAACCGGCTAAAAATTAATGCGGCCATTGAAAACGCGAAAGTGATTCAGCAATTACAAAAGGATTACGGCTCATTTAAAAAATGGATTGAACATCACCATCCATTAACGAAAGATGAGTGGGTAAAGCTTTTCAAAAAACATTTTAAATTTACAGGTGGGGAAATTGTGAATGAATTTTTGATGAGCGCCGGTTATTTAAAAGGTGCACATGCAGAAACCTGCCCCATGTATAAAAAAATTGCGAAGAAAAAGCCAATGTGGATGAATACGAAATAGGCGAACAGAATTGTTGCCAATAGGATTGCCATAAAACATTTACATCAATAAGAACGTTATGCCTGCTCAGCACAGAGGTTACCAGGCTGCCACTATTACGGGAAAGGAATGGAAATTAAACCAGAAAAAAAAGAAGACTAGCGCAAAGTTTAATTTACAATCAAATCAATTTTCAAATGAATATGGATTAGGATTGTTTCCACTTATAAATTATCGCGTAGAGTTATAAAAATGAATCAGGCTAAACAAACCATACTTTCATGGCCGGTATGTTATTATTTCAGGGCTACCTGATTTCTGTTAAAACCCTAAATAAAGTTTTTCAAATCACTTTGTTGCCCGGAATGAAGGAAATTATTTTGATGGAAGAACAATCAGTGTTTATCATCCCCGCTTTGAATATTTAACTGCTTTGTTGGATCAATTGCAAGCCACAGTGCACAGCCGGTAAGCATTACAAAAGCTACTACAAAAAGGGGGTAATTAAAGTTATGCGTTACGTCTGCAATTTTGCCAAACATAAGGGCCAGGAAAAAGGCCCCCATTTGCCCAAAAAAATTCATAGCACCGGTAACAGTTCCGGTGTTATTGCGGCCAATATCTGAGCATACTGCGTAAGAAACCATAACAGCAAACGAGAAGAAACCATTTGCTGCAATAAGACAATAAGCGCTTGTATAATTTTGCGAGGTGAGTGCTGAAAAGAAGATCATTATTCCGCACATCCCAAGGCCCGTCATGCCCACGAAACGCCGGCCAAAACGTAGTCCTTTTTTTTTCGCTATCCAATCTCCAAAAAAACCTCCTGCCAACAAGCCAATGATGCCCATAATAAACAGGGTAAAAATGATCGGGGCGGTTTCAGCTTCAGTAAAGTGCCTGCCTTCCTGTAAATAAACAGGCATCCATGCAACAAAAAAATAATTTGCCCATTGGCAGCAGAAATACATGAACATTAATGACCACACTGTGCGATTCTTAAAAATAATCCTGAATGGAATAAGATGCTGCTGTGAATTAAACCGGGAGTTAGCTTGTATATACTGTCGTTCTTTTGCAGATATATTGCGCATTTCTGCGGGAGAATTGCGGAACCAGGCAAAGCAACACAGCACCCATACTACTCCTATAATTGCATTTACAAAAAATGGCATGCGCCAGCCATAAGAAACAGCGAGTGGAATGATGATGAGCGGAGCCATTGCCGAGCCTATTTGAGAACCGATGCCAACCCAAGTTAATGAACGTCCTGTTTCGTTTGCAGGAAACCAACGTGATATGGCAATCAGGCAATTTGGATAGGTACCCGATTCGCCTATGCCAAATAAAAAACGTAAAAATATTAGTGATATAAGGCCAGTAGCAAACCCCGTTAATGCTGTAAATAATGACCACCATAAAACAATGCGGATAAAAACTTTACGTGGGCCAATATGATCACCGGATACTCCTGATGGAATTTCGAATAATGCATACGCTAATGCAAAAGAGGCAAGTACCCACCCGAACTGTTCATTGCTGAGGGCAAATTCATTTTTTATTCTTACCCCAACTATGGAAATACATATACGGTCAAGATAAGTGAGCGTGGTTAAAGAACACAATAATACAAGCACACGATAACGATATGGAAAAACCTTAAACATTCATCTGCATAAATTATATGACTCAGTAGCAATTAAAGTATAAGATAGAAATACATAATTAAAAAGCCGAATGAAATTCAGGTTGGAAATATATATTATTCTATTGCAGATTTTTTTAACCTTGTTAGCCTTCTTTATAATGGAAAATAAGTGAGGAATTTGAGGAATTATAACTATTCAGCGATTGCTTTGTCTCAAATGGCTATAAATATTTTCTCTGCTGCAGGTGCTTCGGTTTTACTAATTTATTTATTGAGAAGACATACCTGCCGTAAGATATTCTCTATACATTCTCGCAATGTTGGATACGGAAATTCCTTTGGGGCATTCAGCTTCACAGGCGTAAATATTTGTACAGTTCCCAAAACCTTCCTTATCCATTTGAGCTACCATGTTTTCTACGCGTGTTTTTCTCTCAGGCAACCCCTGCGGTAATTGAGCAAGTTGCGATACTTTAGAACTAACAAACAGCATAGCTGAGCCATTTGGACAAGCTGCCACACAAGCGCCACACCCGATACATGATGCAGCCATAAAAGATTCGTCGGCTTTATGTTTTTCAACCGGTATCGCATTTGCGTCCACCGCGTTGCCTGTGTTTACTGAGACGTAACCACCCGCCTGGATAATTCTGTCAAAAGCGCCTCTGTCCACCACGAGGTCTTTTATTACCGGGAAAGCAATTGAACGCCATGGCTCTACCACAATAGTATCGCCATCTTTAAAAGCCCTCATGTGCAACTGGCACACTGTATTTTTCCCCCACGGGCCATGTGCTCTTCCATTTACATACATGCTGCAGGCGCCGCAAATACCCTCCCTGCAATCATGATCAAAGGCAACCGGGTCACTGCCTTCGGTAACAAGCCGCTCATTAAGTACATCAAACATTTCCAAAAAAGACATTTCAGAAGAAATGTTTTTAACCTCGTAGGTTTTAAAACTTCCTTTGTCATTCACATTTTTTTGCCGCCAAATTTTTAATGTGAGGTTCATATTGTAATGTTCCATAATTATAATTTGATCTGTAATCTATTTCGCTATAAGTTGTATTGTGTAATTGTATTCATTTAAATGCAGGGTCATAAAATAAATACCTGCAGGTCTTCCTGCAAGATCAATATCGTATTCTAATTGTTTATCAACCTTTCCTACATATTTCTTTAAAAATATTCTTCCCTGTGCATCACTTATTTTAAATGAAATTTTTGCAGGGCCTGTTATCCCTACTGACAAATGATATTTATGAACTTCTGCATTCTGGTAAACCTTGTAATAAAATTTATCTAATGCATTTTGCAGGCGAATAATATTGCTGTAATAGTAAGAGCCGCTTTGCTCCACTATTTTAACCCGGTAAAATGTATAAGAAGCAAATAATTTTTCGTCTGTATAGTTGTAGCTTTTTTTCAACGCCTGGGATGCGACAGATGCCAGGAAGGTAAAATTGATCCCATCC
>JBDSFG010000298.1:0-2701 GCA_039919615.1 Ginsengibacter sp.
AGAAAATATTATTGAAGATGGACTTAATGATTTTTTTATTAATCATATAAACAGGTATAATGAAAGCCGTAAGTTGCCAATAAACTTTATTGGAAGCATAGCTTTTGGTTTTAAAGACATGCTTGAAAATATTTGCAATACTTACCAGTTGCATTTAGGCAAAGTGATGCAGGATTCTTTGGAAGGGTTAATAGAATATCATAAAAATTAATCTGGCGGTTCTTATAGAACATCTTAATACAAATCTTACAATACTTTTAAATTTAGAACCAACAATTTAATGTCGTTTCAAAGAATAACAGAACAAGACTCACACTACCGGCATTTAGAAAAAATGTCAATAAATGATATTCTCACTAATATTAATAAAGAAGATGATATTGTACCCCAGGCAATTAAAAAAGCCATCCCACAAATTGAAACACTAGTATTTGCCGTGGCTGATAAAATGCTAATGGGTGGAAGACTTTTTTATATAGGTGCCGGAACCAGTGGAAGATTAGGCATTCTTGATGCAAGCGAATGCCCGCCTACTTATGGAGTGCCACCTGGCCTGGTGATTGGGATTATAGCAGGCGGAAATAAAGCTATTACAGAAGCAGTTGAATTTGCCGAAGATGATAGAAAGCAGGGATGGAAAGACCTGGAGAAACATTCTGTAAGTAACAAAGATTTTGTAATTGGGATTGCGGCAAGCGGAACAACCCCCTATGTGATTAGTGCCTTACAGAAATGTAAAGAAAATGGTATTATTACCGGAAGTGTATCCTGCAATCCTGATTCACCACTTAGCCAGGCGGCAGAGTTTGCTGTTGAAGTAATTACAGGACCTGAATTTGTTACCGGCAGCACAAGAATGAAAAGCGCCACTGCCCAAAAGCTTGTATTAAATATGATCTCAACGGCTGTGATGATCTTACTGGGTAGAGTAGAAGATAATAAAATGGTCAACATGCAGCTTAACAATGAAAAACTGGTGGACCGTGGGGTTCACATGCTTATGAACAAGCTAAAAATAGATAATTATGAAACCGCCAGGGTATTATTACTCAAATATGGCAGTGTAAAAAAGGTAATTGATAGTAGAAAAACTACCTCTAAAAATATTTCACTGTAAACATAATTTTTGGTTAATTAAATGTCTTAAATTTATTGTGAAAACTACATTTATAATCAATAAACTACTCCTTTATGATCCACAAATTTTTACTTTTCGGTTTTTTAATTTCATTTTCAGCTTTTTCTTTTGCCCAGAAAACTAGTAAGGCCTATGCCATTACCGGCCAGTCAAATGGTAATTTTAACTGGAGTGATATTCGTGAAATTGATCTTTCAACCGGTAAAGTTGCCAAAACAATTTTTGAATCCGGCAAAACAAAATTTTCATTTGAAACATCCCTGGCCAAACAAAAAATAAACTCAGGCGATAACAATTCACTACCAACACAATCAATGGTTGCAGCCGCAGCTTATGATAGAAAACACGACAAGCTTTTTTTTACCCCTATGAAAATTGGTGAACTTCGCTGGCTTGATCTTTCTTCAAAGCCCGGCGATCAAAAATTCTATGCCGTACAGGATCAACTCATAAAAACGGGAGATTTAAATGATGAGGCAAACCAAATTACCCGGATGGTGATTGGAGCAGATGGCAATGGGTATGCTATATCCAACGATGCCAATCATCTCATCAGCTTTAGCACAGGTAAAAAAATCGTGATAACTGATCTGGGTAATTTAGTTGATGCACAATCAAATAATGGCATTTCAATTCATAATAAATGCAGCAGTTGGGGTGGTGATCTGGTAGCCGATGCTTATGGAAAATTATATTTATTTTCTGCCCCTCAAAATGTATTTGTTATTGATGTACAAAGCCGCGAGGCAAAGTATCTTGGTCATATAAAAAACCTTACACCCACATTTACAGTGAACGGCGCAGCAGTTGTTGATGAGGATAATGTAGCTATCAGCAGCGCCAACACTTTTGAAGGTTTTTATACGCTGAATATGAAAGATATGAATGCCGTAAAAATAAATACTGCCGGCCAGGTTTACAATGCATCCGATTTGGCAAACGGAAATTTATTATACCAGGACAAGGTTAGAAATGAAGTGGGTACAGCTCAACTGGTGCAAAAAGAAACCATTGGAAATAATATCATTTCAATATATCCTAACCCTGTTACCGGTAATCAGTTTAAGGTAACTTTTGATAATGCAAGGTCTGGTAAATATGATATTGCCTTAACCGATGTTCAGGGCAGATTGATAACGACCAGGCGTGTGAATATAAACCTTGCAAAGCAGTCAGAAACCGTACAGATGAAATTAAAGCCTGCAGGAGGCCTGTACATGGTAAAGGTTACAAATGCTAATAAGAAATCATTTTTTGTTGATAAAATCATAATTGATTAAATCAATACCCGGTTAAGAAATACAAAGCCGTTCCAGCTATGGAGCGGTTTTTTTTTATAAAATATTGTACTTTTTTTAGACAAGAGTAAGTTGAATTGTTTGCATATAATTTATAAGTTTGTAACGGGAATTATTGAAAAAAATAAAGCATTTGCAAAACATAGAACCATACGATAACTGGCGCTATTTATATACTTCTGAAGATGACGAGCGTTCTCCATTTTATGGGAGAGTGTACAGTGAATTTGAGTTTACACAAACAGTGTACAACTATTACATACAT
>JBDSFG010000340.1:0-4685 GCA_039919615.1 Ginsengibacter sp.
TGTTTATATTTTAAGGCCATCCTGCTAAATTAGGAAGAAACATTATTTTATAATTTAAAAGCTCAGCAAGCATCGGGGTTTCATTTCCATACTTATCAATTGTTCGTTGTCTTTTATGGAAATGAAAACCCCGATGGGACAGAAAAATGTGACAATTCAAGCTTTGCCTTTTACTCCTCTTTATATGTGTAATTAAAAATATAAAGCAACCTTTATAATACCTTCTTCTTAAGGGAAATGTTATTTTAGCAAATGTATATGCCTTCAATTTATATAATAGCAGGTTGCAACGGAGCTGGCAAAACTACTGCTGCTTATAATTTATTGCCAGGTGTATTTAAGACGATAGAATTTGTTAATGCCGATGAAATAGCAAGAGGATTATCTCCCTTTAACCCGGAAGGTGTTGCATTCCAGGCCGGAAGAATTATGTTAGAGCGATTGAATGATTTAACCAGCAGAAAAACAAGTTTTGCTTTTGAAACAACATTAGCTGGTCTTAGCTACATAAATTTTATCCAGTTAGCCAAATTAGAAGGTTATGATATCACATTCTTTTTTATTTGGCTCGATAATGTTGAACTTGCAAAAAAAAGAGTTGCAACAAGAGTTCATAAAGGGGGACATAATATTCCGGAAGATGTAATTGAAAGACGATATATAAAAGGCATTAAGAATCTTCCTAAATATTTATCCGAAGCAGATAATTGGTACATTTATGACAATTCAGGGCCGGAATATTTACTGGTTGCGAAATTTATTGAAGGAGAAAAGATTGTCTCTAACTTTGAATTATATAATAAAATTAAAGGAAATGAAGAGCCGTGAAAAACGAGAAGACCTTAGTCCTAAAATAAAAATAGCTTTAGATAAAGCCATACAAAAAGTTATTGCTGAAGAAAAAGCCCGTAACGGTTATCTTGTAGTTTCTGACAATAAAGGCGGCGTAAAAAAAATACCGGCAAAAGATTTGTGAGCGTTCGAATCGTTCATATTCCCGTTCGGAACATAGCAGGATTCAATGAATGTTGTTTGTAATCATTTTCCATCGGGGTTTTCACAACGTTAGCTACCCATAAAAAAATCTTTACGTGAAACTCCGATGCACTCATACACTTTTAGATTATCACAAAAAATCTATAAATCCTTGAAGTGCTTCGGCTCAAAATGTCTGACAATTCGTTCTTCGTAAAATGATGCGCTGCTATGCTCATAAGAAACTTCTCTGAAAAAATTGCTTTCGCATCAAAAGAATCTTTAAAAACTTTGTGCAATTGTTTTTTCTTTTTTTCTCTTTCAGTAAGGACATCCAGCAAAATTTTTAAGTTTTGGTATCATCAGAGTGTTTATATTTTAAGGCCATCCTGCTAAATTAGGAAGAAACATTATTTTATAATTTAAAAGCTCAGCAAGCATCGGGGTTTCATTTCCATACTTATCGATTGTTCGTTGTCTTTTATGGAAATGAAAACCCCGATGGGACAGAAAACGAAGCGTAGCCCGGCGAAGGTTCAACATATGTACGTAGACCCACCTGTAAATGCTTCGAAGAATCTGAATTAACCAGTCCTAAAAGGCGATATGCATATATCATCATCATAGTCCTAGAACAAAAAAACCTCCCACTTTCCTGAAACGCATTTAATAGATATGGCAGCTACCTACTCTCCACATTTTTTTGTAGTATCCCGAAAGCGTTCGGGACCATGAGGGGCTTAACTGCTCTGTTCGGTATGGGAAGAGGTGAACACCCTCGGCAAAACCACCAATGTTGAGTGTGGGTGCAAGATAATTACAGCCCTTTCATTCGTAAGGATTTCACGGTAGCTCATTTATAATTTTATAGTTTATGCAAGTGAAAGCTCCGGAGGGACACAAAAGACCTCACCGCTCTATGTCCTGGCAGCTATGACATTCAAAGTATGCAGTGCGCTCAGCGGTTCAAACTATTTGAAAAGGCAATGTATCTTAGCAATGGTAAAATTTATAAATTATGGAATCTTCAACTGGATTAGAAACAAACCGCAAACTTGAAACAAAACCTTCTTTACTAAGGGAAATTGTGGATGAAGTTGATACGCTGGACGATGAAGGAAAGATGGAAATCCTCCGCAAGATTAAAATACAAAAGGGTTTGATCATGGCGGGTAAATTAGATGGAAAGCTAAAAGGCAATACGCTCAGTTTATCAGAAGATGAAATTGCCGATGTTATAAGTAAAGATAGAAAGGACCGGTATGAAAAGAAAACTGGTGCTTGATACTTGTGTGTTTTTAATCTATGCATCGTACAACAAATTGTATAGGCTTGTATTGCAATAGACAAGTACGATTTAGAAATTTTTGTAAATGAAGAATTGACAGGTGAGCTTGAAAGAAATATACCAAAAGTAATAAGGGCAGAAGGTTTAAAAAGCAATAAAAGATGGGTTTAACAAATCTTCTTTATTGTACAAAAGTTCTGTGTGTAAATCAGTTTGGTAAACACCCATATTTAAAGACCTTAAAAGAGCATGACCGGCTGCAGTATCCCATTCCATAGTAGGCGCCAGCCTGGGATAAATATCTGCAACGCCTTCTGCCAATAGCATTAGCTTTAGTGAACTACCCATAGAGGAAAGTTTTGCATTGCGAAACTGATTTATGAAGGCACTCGTTTCTTGGTTCATGTGAGATTTAGACGCCACTATCGTTATTTGCTCTTTTTGCTGTAGTTCTTCAATTGTTCTTTTTTTTGAGAGGAACGATAATTGTATTTGCTTGCTTTTTTCGATCTTATAAACTCCTGTTTCTTCGGAACCAAAATACAGGAAATCAATATAGGGTGCATAAATAACTCCGGCAACCGGAGTATGAGAGTGCATCAAAGCAATATTCACCGTAAACTCACCTGTTCTTTTTATAAATTCCTTTGTCCCATCTAATGGATCTATGAGCCAGAAATAATTCCAGCTTTTCCTTTCCTCATAATTGATGCTGCTACCTTCTTCTGAAAGCAAGGGTAAACCAGTCTCTTCAAGATGTGAACTAATAATCGCATGGGCTGCTTTATCGGCAAGTGTTAGTGGCGAATGGTCGCTTTTCATCTCCACGCCAAAGTCTCCGGAAGCATATATTTCCAAAATTGCTTTCCCTGCCTTTAATGCGGCTCTTTTTGCTACCTCGAGCAGATGGGTTATATCAGTCATAGCTTGATTTAAATTATATCTGTTACATATTAAAGGGTAATAGCCGGTTCCACTAACTTTATGATCTTCAGTACTGACTCTTCTACGGTTTCGTCGGCAGTGCATACTTCTACATCAGGCTGAACGGGTGGGTCATAGGGAGCACTTACGCCGGTAAAGTTGGGTATTATACCCTGGCGAGCTTTGGCATATAACCCTTTCACGTCACGCTCTTCACATACTTCTACTGAGCAGTTTACATATACCTCGATAAACCGCTGCTCTCCCACAATGGTTTTAATAGCCATCCGGTCTTCTGCACTGGGTGAGATAAAAGCACTGATAACAATAAGGCCTGCATCCATCATTAGCCTGGATATTTCCCCCACTCTGCGCAAATTTTCTTTGCGGTCATCCTCTGAAAAACCTAAGTGTTTACAGAGGCCATTGCGTACATTATCTCCATCAAGTATAAACACTTTAAAACCTTTACTAAAAAAATAGTGTTCCAGGCTGAGGGCCAATGTTGTTTTGCCTGACCCTGAGAGACCGGTAAGCCAGATAAGACGTGGCTCCTGCATCATTGCTTTTTTTCGTTCCTCATAGGTAACCTTAGAATCGAAAGGAAAAATAGTATTGGTCATAGTTATAAATTGTAATACCAAGAAATAAAAATAATGCATGCCGCACCATACACGAGTGTAAGCGGAAAGCCTATTTTGAAAAAATCTCTAAATGAATAATTACCTGGCCCATACACCATTAAATTGCATTGATAACCAATAGGCGTCATAAAAACGCAGGATGCAGCAAAGGCAATGGCGACAAATACAGGTGTAGTACTAATATGTAATTGATTAGCTAACGACACAGCCAGCGGAAAAACAATGGCTACCGTAGCCGGATTAGATATAACAGCGGTGATCAATAACGTTACCCCAAACAGCAGGGATATAGCTGCAATTGGTTGCGTGCCGCTCACATGTAATACTCCTGTTGCTACCAGTTGTGCTGCTCCTGACGTAGAAAGAGCCAGGCCAATAGCGAGAGAAGCTATTAACAATACAGCCAAATTAAAATCAAAGGCTTTTTTCAGGTCTTTAAACTGAAGCGTTTTAATAGCAATGAACACTAATATTGCCAGTGATGTTGCAATGAATAAGTCCAAAACCCTTGTGATACCTAAGATCAACAGGGCTAATGCTACAAAGGGCGCTATTTTATTCAGGAAAGTTTTTTTCTCTTTAATCAATTGTATATCGAGGCGCCTTATCAGGAACAGGTCAGCTTCATAATTGTGCATTTTATCGCCTCCCAACAGCAGCACCAGGTCTCCCGCACTCAAAATCGTTTCCCCAACCGGCCCTGCAATTCGTTTACCCTCCCGGTGACGCGCAATAATAGAAGCATTGTATCGCTGCCGGAAATTTGATTCCCTTACTTTTTTTCCAATCAGGTTAGAGTTAGCAGGAATAACTGCTTCTATACAACGGCGGTGCCGGTATTTATTAAGGGTGGT
>JBDSFG010000217.1:0-4470 GCA_039919615.1 Ginsengibacter sp.
TTGCCGCCAGCTTCTTTCAGATTCGCAGTCGCCCACGACACCCTTGCTCTTGGCTAACACTCCCTACTGTAAAGTGTGTTCGGGACTTGCACCCTATAGCTGATATACATGCCTGACACACATAAAAGAAATTTATTTTTTCAAAAAATTCCTGTCATTTAGCCAATCATAAAAGCGATCTATCCACCCGGTTACAGCGCCCGTATTTTTTGGCCGTAAGCCAAAACCATGACCTGCATTAGAATAGATATGAAGTTCTGCCGGCACATTTGCTTTTTTATACTTGATGTACACTTCAGCAATACCTATCGCTATATCGGCACGATCGCCATATCCTCCAACAAGAAAAACAGGCGGTGCATTGGGCGCCACTTCAAACCTGCCTGAATTGCCAGGATAGATCAAACCCTGGAAAGAAGGGCGTGAACTTTGACGGTCTATTTCATCTTCCGCAGTAGCATTACCGTTGTCAAACCGCATGGCTGCCAAAGCTGCTACTTCTCCTCCGGCAGAAAATCCCATCACACCGATACGGGCTGTATCAACTCCCCATTCCTTTGCACGACTGCGAACCAGGCGAATGGCACGTTGCATATCTGCCAGTTCGTCTTTATCAATAATATAGGTAGATAAGGTATCGTGCGCAAGACGATACTTTAATATAAATACGGTAACACCTTTTTCACTTAACCATTTTGCCGGGTTGTATCCTTCGTGAGTGATCCAAAGTTCTCTATGACCTCCCCCCGGTGCAATGATAACTGCGGCGCCGGTTGCTTTTTCTTTTTCAGGTAAATATAGTGTGAGGGAAGGATGATGAATATTGGAAAGTACATGATCGTCTCCCACGATCCTTAGTTTTTCATTACCCGTTTTCCCTTCGGAACCGGGAGCTCCGTTTGGCCATAAGAGAATTTCCTGTTGTTGTGCAGTTGCGGTTATGGTTGAAAATAACAAACAGGTAAAGATTGTTTTTGATCTTAAGTTTGTCTTCATTTTATTTTATTTTTATTTGAAGATATTGATTCTATTTCGGGAACGCATCAGGAAATGACTCATGCTGTAAAAGTATTTCAATTGAAACCTGCTCCTGCAAAGGGTTTTCCCATCCCTGCTCCTTTTAAGCGTGCAGTGGTGAGGTCAGCTTTTAAATTAACCCCTCCAAAACTTTTTTAGCAACTTCTTCTCCGCTCTGCAAAGCCGCATCCACAGTGCCGGTACTGTTTTTTACCAGGGCTTCACCGGCAAAATAAAGCGTATTGGCTATTGGTTTCTTCAAAATCTTAACCGCCCTTTTTGTGGCAACAGTTGAATAGCTGTATGCTCCTCTGCAAAAAGGATCATGCGCCCAGTTATAAACTTTGTACGTCTTTAATTTTTTATATAGGTATTTCCGTGAAACTTTTAAAATTTCGGTAAGAGAAATAATACTTTTTTCAAGAAATTCATCTTCATTGAAGTTGCTGTATTTATTTGCATCAGGTCCTGCAAGCCATCCCACCAATAAAGGTTTTTCATCAGGTACCTGCGTCCACCATGTCGGAATAAAAGTATCGGCAAAAAAGAAAGAAGGTTTATTAATATTTCTTTCTTTCAAAAATTGCTTTTCAAGCCAAAAGGCTTCATTAAATTCTAATAATATTTTTATCACGCCTCCATAGCCAATATTATTAATTGCACTCTGCTGTTCAATTATTTCGGGATAAAATTTAATTGCCCCTTCTTCATTTTCTGCCGCTTGTAAAACTCCTATGGGTATGGTTATAATAACTTTTTGTGCGTTGTATGTTTTATCATGGGTAATTACGTCAACAGTATTTTTTTGCCAGTTAATTTGTTTTACAACTGCTGCTGTTTTTAAAATACAGCCATTTTTTTTGCTTTCTTCGGCAAGAAAATTTATGAGTGCTCCATATCCTTTGTTTATCCTGAACTGATCATCGTCTTCATTTTCCATTTCTTCCCTGATGCTGAATGAGGAGGCATCCTTTATGTCCGCCGCGTTATAACCCTGAACATACTTCTTAAATGAATCTTTTACATCAGCGTATTTTTCTTCGGGTATATAAACCTCCAAAAATTTACTGATCGTAATATCTGTCTTAAGCTCTTTTAAACGCCTTATTAATATGTCCCACCCTGCCACAAAATCATTTTCCTCTTTTAAATATCCATTCTTAATTCTACATATCTCTCCTTCTACTTTTGTTGCCTTAAGACCTGCTTCTTTTAAAAGACTTTTGGTTAACAGCAGATTTCCATGAATGAACTCGGCACCTGCTTCGCAGGTTGAAGTAAATAAATTTTCAATAGTATGAATTCTTCCGCCAGGCCTGTCTCTTGCTTCCAGTATTAAAGTATTTATTCCTTTGGCAGATAACTTTTTTGCGGCCATTAACCCGGCTGCTCCTGCACCAATTATAATTACTTCCAAAGATTTCTGTTTAATTTGTAATTCGTATTAAAAGGTATCATAGGTTTACAACGAATATATTTTTTTAGTGTACAAAAAAATATTCTGGTTTACAAAAAAGTTAGGAACTTATATAAAGAACGTTGATTTAAGTGAAATAATCTTTCTGATAAAATAGTGTATCCTCTCCACACTGAAATTGTTGTATTTATTTCTTGCTTATGTCAATAAAGTTGTCTTTATTTGTGTCCCCGATTTCCTCTGTTAAACTATTACCCATAATCTTTTTGAGACTTATCCCTATCCATTGACTTGCTGTAAGCTTATTTTTAGTGACTTTTAGATAAGCCCATCCGATTAAACTTTTGAATAAACAACTGCTGTTTCTTGTACTTATTTTTTGATAGAGAAGACTGCCAATCTCTGTTTTATTAATATTGGGACTAGTACTATGGGTGACGTGTTTTTATTCTTTAGAGAATCAACACCAAGGCCCGACGTGTCGCAAATCTTAATATCCCTTGCAATACGCTCTATATCGTTTCTCATGTACTAACCGCTAACTAATTTTTTTTTACGCCGCATGAAACGCTGAAAATATGAATGTAATTGTACGTCTCACAAAAACATTGGTTGCTCAATTTCTTCTTCCGCTGTTTACTTTTTTAATAGTAACTCCGCTTACCCTATTCGGTAAATTCTTAAACAGCATTGCTAAAAAATTAGAAGCGAGGCTTATAGAAGTAGAGAACGTGGATACTACTCAGGCAGGAGCAAAAGTGGTTTCCATTTATACGGGAAAAGCAACAATAAAAAATACTAAAAAAATAAGTACTAATGATGCGAAGAAAGATTCTGCATCTGTTTATCCCGGGACTTCGGGATTTTCATTTATACGTGGTGAACGACCAACTACAAACCACAAACTACAAACTTCTTTTTGTCACACTGAGCAAAGTGAAGCGCAACCACAAACTACAAACTAATAACATGAAGACTTTTTTACCATTACTTGCTAAGAACGTTACAACTGCTATCGGTAATGTGCAAACCAAAGTTTTCACATCCTGTAAAAGCATACCAACAGTAAATAATTACAATAATGATGCGCCACACTATGCCGCATCTTTTACAATTATACCTAACACTAAACACTTTATGAAACCTTGTCTACGCACCTTGTTGCTATCATTATCTGTATTTGTTTTTTCAGCCTTTACTAATTTTGCTGTTGGCCAGGCAACTATTGCAACCGATGCTTTAGACTATCCTCCAGGATCAACTGCAATCATTACAGGTACTGGATTTACACCCGGTGAAACAGTAACCTTACAGGTGCTGCATGAGCCAACAGGCGGTGATGATGCGACCGAAGCCGCTCATCAGCCTTTTACTACAATCGCTGATGGAAATGGAAATGTTAGTTCATCATGGGAGGTTCCTGCGGATTTAGATGAAGAAGGAGCGATACTTAAGTTAACTGCGGATGGTCAAACCTCAGGTTTACATGTAGAAGCGATTTTCACCGATGCTTGTAGCGTAACAGGGGCCGGAACATTTTGTGCCGGTGGAGATATCACTTTAAACCTAAGTAGTACAGGAAAGGCTGCAGGTGGGATATTTTGGCAATATGCGACCTCGCTGAACGGAACTTACACGACGGTAGGTCCCAATATTCCTTCAGGAGCATCCTACACAGGAACATCTTCAACGTCATTAGTCATTAGTGGATTACCAGCAGGGACATATTTTTACAGGGCCGGTTGGACATCTGGAACAAATTGCACTCCTCCAACTACGGGACAGTTAGTTACAATACAAAGTTCAGTATCTGCCGGAACTATTGAAAGTGATCAAACTATATGTAATGGTGGCGACCCCTTGGGATTCACTAGTGCCGCAGATGGCACGGGTAGTGGAACGATTACTTATCGATGGGAAAGATCGATAAGTCCTTTTACAACATGGACAACTGTAGCGGGACAAACCGCTGCAACTTATGATGTTCCGTCAGGATTAACAGCAACTACACAATACAGACGGATTACTATATCTAC
>JBDSFG010000229.1:0-6678 GCA_039919615.1 Ginsengibacter sp.
CATATGTGGAAATTATTGCAAAATGATATACAAATAAAAGAGATCAACCTCGATAATATGATTGTAAAGGTTAAACGACTGTTGCCTGACACCGTTTTTAACTTTCAATTTCTTGTAAATGCTTTTGTTTCTCCCACAGATACTTCTAAAGCCGCAGATACCAGTGCAATAAAAATGAACATTGAAAATATTGTTGTTAACAATACAAGGATAGTTTATAAAGACATCATCACCGGCAATGATATGGATATGTCTGTTAAACATTTGGATGTACCTATAAAAACATTTGATATCAATCACCTTTATTTTGATATACCAAAGTTCACTGTTAGCGGGCTGAAAGGTCATTTTTATCAAAATGAACCCCTGCAGGCAAAAATTGTAAACGCAGTGGCAGAAGCAACACAGCAATCTTCAAATTATTTACAGCTTAAAAATGACGAGATATCTTTTCAGGATATTGATTTTGCCTATAAAAATGCCGTATCCGATATAGGTATGGTGTTAAAAGTAAACAATATGGTAGCTCATCCTGATACACTGGATTTAAAAAATGGAAAATTTTCTTTTAAGGATTTTAATCTTGACAAATCTGACATTACAATAACGATGAGTAACAAGCCTCCGCCGCCGGTTACTTTGGAACAAAAGAAAGATGAGGCATCATTACCGCCATATACATTCACATCTAACGAGTTGAAAATTACCGGTTCAAATTTTAAACTGAACAATACTTCTATGCCTGTATTGAATTACGGTATTGATTATGGACACCTGGATGTTAAAGATCTTAATTTTTCCGCCGCTGATCTTTTTTACAATGTAGATACCCTTGCGGCAAAAATAAAATCCGGAAGCATGAAGGAAAAAAGCGGCGTTGTATTAAATGAATTAAATACAGACCTCTTATATACCGCCACAGGAATTTCTTTACAGGATCTTTACATAAAAACTCCCGGCACCTTGTTAAGAAATAAAGCGGTAATAACTTATCCGTCACTTGAGCAAATTACAACAAACCCGGGGTTATTGGGGCTTGATATTAACCTTGAAAGCAGTTATGTTTTAGTGAGAGATATGCTGCTTTTTGCGCCGCAATTGCGTGTCCAGCCTGCGTTTTCACATCCAAATCAAACATGGAGTTTCAACGGCAGAGTATTTGGGCATGTGAATGATCTGCATTTTAACGATTTCCGGTTTAAAGGTTTTAATAATACCGCTGCTTTTATTACAGGTACGCTAAAGGGTTTACCTGATCCAAAAAAATTCCAGGCCGATCTTTCTATTCCATACTTTACCACCACACGAAATGATATTGAAGGAATACTTCCAAAGGGCACACTTCCTGCAAACATCCAATTGCCTGAAACCATTTCAGCATCAGGCAAATTAAAAACAAGCATGAACGATCTTGTATCTGATCTTACTATTAAAACGTCTTATGGTTCTGCAAAGCTTACCGGGAATGTTAGCAATTTTGCTAACCCTAAAGCTGCCCGCTATAATATGGCGATGAACGCTTATGCCATTAATTTAGGCGCTTTAATGAAAGACCCGAAAACGTATGGAATTTTATCAGGAAGCTTCAGAGCGGTTGGTTCAGGCTTTGATCCTAATACAGCAAAGGCTAAGATCAATGGCATAATTTCTTCTGTCGGGTACAATCAATATACTTACAAAAACATAAAGCTTGACGCAACAATTGCCAATAAAAACTATACAGTTAATACAAGCGTACGCGATCCTAATATTAATTTAAGTGTTGTTGCCAGCGGCGCTATGAATGGCAAATATCCATCGCTGCATTTGAGTGCCGATATAGACAGCATTAAAACACAGCCATTGCATTTTACACCTCAAACAGTTGTTTATCATGGAAAGATAGATGGTGACTTTTCCAATTTAGATCCTGATAATCTTGCAGGAAATTTATTGGTTACTAATTCCATTTTGGTAAATGACGGGAAAAGATTTGCTTTTGATTCTTTGGCATTAATTGCTACAAATTCAGGCAATACGCACACCCTTAGTATTCGAAGTGATTGGGCTTCGGTAACGATAAATGGGATATACAAGCTTACACAAATGGCCGATGTATTCCAGCAGTCCATTGACCCATACTTTGCAATGTCAGCGACACGAAATATTGCAAAGGTTGACCCATATAATTTTTCAATCACAGGCGGAATAGTAGAGAATGAAGCGCTGAAAGCATTTATGCCCGGCTTAAAAAAGTTGAAACCGATAAACCTTAATGCTCATTTTGCAAGTGATAGTGGTTGGAATGGGTTTGTAACGGTTCCTTACGTATTGTACGATACCTATTTAATTAATGATTTAAAATTATCCGCTGCTACAAAAAACGGCGCACTTACTTTTAATACATCTATTGACCAGTTTAAAAGTGATAACAGTCTTGCTTTGTTTGTTACTACGTTAGATGGTTCTTTACAAAAGAATAATCTCGATTTTACCTTGAATACGAAAGATGCAAAATCGGTAAACAAGTACACAATAAGTGGTTTATTAAGCCAGCCTTCACCAAACAATTATACATTTAGTTTAAAGCCTGAGAACCTGTTATTGAATTATACAAAATGGAGTATAAATACGGGCAACAGCATACAATATTTAAACAACGATATTACCGCTAATAATTTTATACTAAGCCAGGGAAATCAGCAACTGAGCATAAATAGTGTTGGAAGTGGCACTAATAAACCATTAAGTATAGATTTTAAAAACTTCAGTATTTCTACCTTAACCGCTTTTGTTCAAACTGATTCTTTATTGGTTAACGGAACACTTAATGGAAATACCGTTGTGAAAAACATACAGTTACAGCCGGTATTTACCACTGACCTTACTGTAAGTGATTTGAGCATTTATAAAGATACCATAGGCACGCTTACGGCTAAAGTGAATAACAATGTAGCCAACACCTATAATGCTGATGTGAGGCTTACAGGTTACGGCAATGAAGTCACTCTTCTTGGTAATTATTTTTTAAAGCCTGAAAACAGCAGTTATGATTTTACCATAAACGTGGGGAGTTTTCAAATGAAGTCTATAGAAGGTTTTACAAAAGGAGGCATACGCGATGCCCGGGGTAATCTTTCCGGAAGTATTGCAATAAATGGAACGCTTGACAAACCTGTTGTTGATGGCAGGATAAATTTCAACAATACTGCGTTTGTGGCGAGTGCATTGGGAAATTTATTTAAGGTTGATAACGAAGCGATAGCTATTATTAAAAATGAAGGAATTATATTAAACACCTTTACCATTAGGGATACTGCCAACAATGCAATTATAATAGATGGCGCTGTAAATACAGCAGACTTTTTTAATTATACTTTCAATTTAAAAATAGATGCCGATAACTTCCAGGCTATCAATTCTACCAAAAAAGATAATCATCTTTTTTATGGTAAAATGATTTTTTCAACAGCGCTTACTATCACCGGAACACCAACGCAACCGGTAGTTACCGGCGATCTTACAATAAATGATAAGACTGATTTTACAGTAGTGCTTCCTCAAACTGAACCAGGTGTGGTGCAGCGGGAAGGCATTGTGCGGTTTGTTGATTATAGTGCCGGCGCTGAAGATTCTTTGTTTATGGCGCCTTATGATTCTTTAAAAACATCCCCTCTCATAGGTTACGATATATCATTAAATATATATGTAGATCAAAATGCCGTCTTCAATCTTATTGTTGATGAGGGTAACGGCGATTTCCTAAGGCTTAAAGGTGTTGCACAATTAACTGCAGGTATTGATGCAAGTGGAAAAATAACTTTAGTGGGTTCTTATGAAATTGCTGAAGGTTCCTATGCTTTGTCTTTTAATTTTATAAAAAGAAAATTCACCATAGAAAAAGGCAGCAGGATTGTGTGGACAGGAGAGCCAACTACAGCCCAGGTGAGTGTAACTGCGATCTATATTGCCAACACCGCACCATTAGATCTGGTAAGCGGACAAGTAACTGAAAACGCTATTTTATACCGGCAAAAACTTCCATTCGAAGTTCACCTGATTATAAAGGGAGAACTTATGCAGCCGGAAATAAGTTTTGATGTTGTATTGCCTACCGAAGGAAATTATAACGTATCAACCGACATTGTAAGTAACGTGCAGACAGCGCTAACACAACTTCGCCAGGAAACCGGTGAATTAAATAAACAGGTGTTTGCTTTGCTTTTGCTCAACCGCTTTGTAGGGCAAAATCCTTTTGATAACAGCAGCGGCGGCGGCGCAAATGCCGGCTCGTTTGCCAAAGAAAGCGTAAGCAAATTATTAACTGAACAATTGAACCAACTTGCTACAGGCCTTATCGAAGGCGTGGATATAAACTTTGATGTTGCTTCAACACAGGACTATACATCGGGCACACAACAGCAACGTACCGACTTCAATGTAGGTTTGTCTAAACGATTACTTAACGATCGCCTCACGGTAACGCTTGGTACTGGTTTTGAACTTGAAGGGCCAAGGTCAACTAATCAGCAACAAAATAATGCTTCGCCAAATATTGCGGTTGATTATAAATTAAGTAAAGATGGAAAATATATGTTGCGTGCTTATCGCCGTAACGATTATACAGGAGAGCTGGATGGCTATGTAATTGAAACAGGGATAAGTTTTATAATTTCTTTAGATTATAACAGGTTCAGGCAGATATTTTTAACTAAAAGCGCCAGGGCGAAGAAACGGCAAATTAAAAAAGAAAACAAGCAAAGCGATAAGGAGGCACAAACTGATCCCCCGCAAACCCAGGCGATTCTTCCATTAAACGAAAATAGTAATGAAGCACAGAAATAAAGGAAGTCTTTATTTTATTTACCTGATCACTTCAGTGTTTATATTATCATGCAGCTCCACCAGACTTGTACCCAAAGGAGATGCCTTATATACCGGCGCTACCATTAAAGTGAGTGACAGCACCCTGTCAAAAAAACAAAAGAATAAAATAGTTGATCTTACAGAACATTTACCCCGTCCAAAGCCTAACAGTAAATTTTTAGGTATTCCAATTAAGCTCGCCATTTATAATTTGGCCGGCGATCCTAAAAAGAAAGGTTTTATAAGAAAACTCTTGAGAAATTTTGGACAGCCTCCTGTATTGTTAAGCAGTGTTAATGTGGAATACAATACGAAATTGCTAAAGAATTATCTTGAAAACATAGGATACTTCCATTCTGATGCTGCAGGTGATACTGTAGTAAAAAGGAGAAAAGCCCATGCTACCTATACCCTTGAAGCAGGTCCTGTATATACAATAAACCAGGTAAATTTTGTTGCTGACAGCAACGCACTTGGCAGGTCAATTCTGGCAGCCAAATCCAAATCTTTAATTCGCCCCAATGATGCTTATAACCTTGATGTTGTAAAAGGCGAACGCTCGAGAATAGATGCCATTCTAAAGGAAAAAGGTTATTATTATTTTAGCCCTGACCAGTTAATAGTAAATGCGGACAGCACTATCGGCAACAACAAAGTAGACATGTACTTAATGGTGAAAGAGAACACTCCCTATATTGCCCGAAAACCATATATCATTGACAGTGTTTTTATTTTTCCGGGTTACAGGCTAAATGCACCTGTAATAGATACCAGTCATGAAAGAACAAAATTGTATGGAGGATTTTACATTGTAGACCCCAGGAAAAGATTCAAGCCGCAATTGTTTCCAAGGATCTTACGTTTTGATTCAGGAGATGTATATAACCGGACAGACCATAATCTTACGTTAAACCGGTTGATAAATCTTGATGTTTTTAAATTTGTGAATAACAGGTTTCAGCCTTCCGAAAATAGCCAGGGTGATACCGGAAGGTTAAACACCTTTTATTACCTTACTCCGTTGCCCCGTAAATCATTGCGTGTGGAATTAAGCGGCAATCAAACCGATAAATACACAGGATCGATGGTAAAAGTTTCATGGAGAAACAGGAATTTGCTGGGTGGTGCAGAGCATTTGGATGTACATGCAAATGTAGGAACAGAAGCCCAATACAGTACCAGGGTAAAAGGATCCAATACTTATAGATTGGGCGGGGGGCTCACCTTTACTACCCCTAAATTTGTTGTTCCGTTTTTTAGATTTAATACTACCAGCGCTTACGTACCTAAATCAAGAATTGATCTTAGTTACGACCTGCTTAATAAGCGCAAATTATATTCGTTAAACTCTTTTAAGGCTGAACTTGGATACGTGTGGAAGCCTGATCTTATTACTCAGCATGAACTGAATCTTTTTTCCATTAACCTGGTTCAGGCGCTTAATGTAACAGATACATTTAAAGGTCTTATTAAAAAACAACCCGTACTTAAACATGCAATAGATACACAATTTATTATTGGATCAAACTATGCCATCACTATTGATCCTTTGGTAAATGATCCTTATGGCACGGGGTGGTATTTTAATGGCCTTACTGATCTATCGGGAAATATTGCCGGAATGATTACGGGTGCTAATCTAAGCAAGGGAAAGCAAAAGAATATTTTCGGCACACCATTTTCGCAGTATATAAAGGCCCAGGCAGATGTACGGTATTACTATGCCTTTAGCCCAAAAACAAGGCTCGCAAACCGCATTATTATGGGATTTGGATTGCCGTATGGAAACTCAAAAGAACTACCGTTTATTAAGCAATTCTTTATTGGCGGCAA
>JBDSFG010000235.1:0-11148 GCA_039919615.1 Ginsengibacter sp.
CTATTGATACATTTACTTATGGGCTGGGAAAAGAAGTAGCAGCAGATGGAATAAGGGTAAATGCGGTAAGGCCAGGCATCATCTATACAGATATTCATGCAAAAGGTGGTGAGCCGGGAAGAGTGGAGAGGATAAAAGAATCAATACCTATGAAACGTGGCGGCCATCCGGATGAAGTAGCAGACTGCATAATGTGGTTGCTTGGTGATGAATCATCTTATGTAACATCAGCGATTATAGATGTTACCGGCGGCAGATAGAATAATAGACATTAAATTTTTCAACATAAATTAATATTTCAAACTTCTCCAACACCCTTTAGGGGATGGGGGCAAAAAAAACAATAATGGCAAAATTAAATTTTGGCGGTACAGAAGAAAACGTTGTAACCCGTGAAGAATTTCCTTTGGAAAAAGCACAGCAGGTATTAAAAGATGAAGTGGTAGCGGTGATTGGCTATGGCGTGCAAGGTCCGGGGCAGGCATTGAACCAAAAAGAAAATGGTATAAATGTAATTGTTGGCCAACGTAAAAATTCTAAGAGCTGGGATAAAGCGGTACGTGACGGATTTGTGGAAGGCAAAACGTTATTTGAAATTGAAGAAGCGCTGGAGAAGGGAACCATCATTTGTTATTTGCTGAGCGATGCTGCACAGATAGCCATGTGGCCTACTGTAAAAAAACATTTAACTCCCGGCAAAGCTTTATACTTTTCTCACGGATTTGGTATTACTTATAGCGATCAGACTGGCATAATTCCTCCGCCTGATGTGGATGTTTTTTTAGTGGCGCCAAAAGGTTCAGGAACTTCTTTAAGAAGAATGTTTTTACAAGGCCGCGGATTAAACAGCAGCTATGCAATTTTCCAGGATGCAACCGGAAGAGCTTTTGAAAGGGTAGTGGCTTTAGGAATTGCAATAGGAAGTGGCTACTTATTTGAAACCAATTTTAAGAAAGAAGTTTATAGTGATCTTACCGGAGAAAGGGGAACATTAATGGGCGCAATACAAGGCATTTTTGCTGCCCAGTATGAAGTACTTCGTTCCAAGGGACATTCCCCCTCAGAAGCTTTTAATGAAACCGTTGAAGAGCTTACACAATCATTGATGCCATTGGTTGCCGAAAATGGAATGGACTGGATGTATGCAAATTGCTCTACAACTGCACAACGCGGAGCATTGGATTGGTGGAAAAGATTTCGTGACGCGACGCTTCCTGTTTTTAATGAATTGTATGAAAACGTTGCTGCAGGTAAAGAAGCTGCTCTTTCAATAGCAAGCAACAGTAAAGCGGATTACAGGGCCAAGCTTGAAGTTGAATTGAAGGAATTACGTGACAGCGAGCTTTGGCAGGCCGGTAAAACTGTAAGAAGTTTGAGGCCGGAAAATCAGGAAGCCCCTGCCACTAAGGGAGAGATGGAGAAGAACTCTCCGGCATTAGAAACTGCTGATCAATAATATGGAATATCCAACAGCTATAAAAGAAACCTGAGCAGGGATATCGAATTTTATTTTAAAAGAGCTGAGGAATAGCCAGGAAACGCAGAATACCTATGTTTGTCCTGACTTACAAACTCAGTACAGCACAGAGAACGAATAAGCACATCTCAGATAGCTGAGCCAAGGCACTGTATCTCCTGCTCCTAAGCTTTTCCGCGAAATATTTCTGCTCAATCCGCAGATTCAGCCCTTCCAAGCTTTCTTCCAAAAACACCAAAATGTATTACAGCAAAAATAAGTGAGATATAAAACAGTGTTCTGTCTGCATCAAACCCAACAGTATATTGATGTAAAAAACCTGTTATAATTAGCAATACACAAAGCCCTAATGCAGTTAAACGGGCAATCCGCATTCCTTTTCTATTACTTGTGCCATTGCCTAAATGACTGTTCTTAGCGCCGTAAACAAGATAGATATCCATCCCTATAAGCATCCATACAAGCAACCGTATCCATGTATCCATAGGTAAAAAAACCATCATAAAAAGGCACACAAAAATCCCGAGAATAGGCACCAGGGGCACCAGGGGGGTTTTAAAAGCTCTCTGAAGATCTGGCATTTTTCTTCTGAGAACCCAAACGCCAATGCACACCAATATAAAAGCGAACAGCGTTCCGATACTTGTCATCTCGCCAACTACTCTTGCAGGTACAAAAGCTGCAAACAGGCTTACAAACACCATGAATAATAAATTGCTTTTTGCAGGAGTTTGTGTTTTAGGATTTACATGAGAGAAAATATTTGGAATCAATCCGTCTTTGCTCATACTAAAAAATACACGGCTTTGCCCCATAAGCATTACCAATATTACAGAAGAATATCCGGCAAGAATAGCAACTATGATCGCCCGGTTTAACCATGGGTAATCAGGATGTATAACTCCTGCCGTGTCTGCAGTTCCCATGTGATCAATAGCAATTGCTACAGGTGCAATACCATCCTTACCTGCAAAAGTGCTATAGCTGGTAACGCCTGTCATCACGTGGGCAAAAAGAATATAGAGTACTGTACAAATAGCCAGGGATCCCAGGATACCCCAAGGCATATCACGTTTTGGATTTTTAGCTTCCTGGGCCGCAGTACTTACAGCATCAAAACCAATGTAAGCAAAAAACACAATGGCCGCTGCCCTGATTATGCCGCTGAATCCAAAACTCCCGAATGTACCTGTGTTATCAGGTATGTAGGGATGATAATTGTCATTATTGATATATTTCCAGCCAAGAAAAATAAATACAAGCACCACAGTTATTTTTAAAGCTACGATGATAGAATTAACAACAGCACTTTCACGCGTTCCCTTCATCAATAGTGAGCTCATCAAAACAATAATAAAAACTGCAGGTAAGTTTATTATTCCCCCATCCCATGGGCCAACGGTAAGATTTAGCGGAATACGAATGTCAAATCCTTCAAGAAATTTAATCAGATAACGACTCCAGCTAATACCCACTGTCGCTGCGCCTACAGCGTATTCCAGCACAAGGTCCCAACCAATTATCCATGCAATAAATTCTCCCATTGTGGCATAGGAATAAGTATAAGCGCTGCCTGCAACGGGAATCATAGAGGCAAACTCAGCATAACATAAGCCAGCAAAAAGACAACCTAGCGCAGCAACAACAAATGAAATCGTAATTGCGGGCCCGGCATGATTAGCGGCGGCCATGCCGGTAATAGAAAATAATCCTGCACCAATGATAGCTCCAATTCCTAACGCAACTAACCCCCCGGTACCTAATGTTCTTTTTAATGTAGATGACCCCGTTTCCAGGGCTTCATTCATTAAAGCTTCCATTGGTTTTCTTACAAATAAGCTCATATGTGTTTGGTTGATAGTGAAGAATATAAGAATGGAAAAATAAGGAATTAAATTTTAAAAACTTATGCCGGTTAAACGTATTTTAAGTGCATGAAGTTTATAACTCATTTTAAATATTATATTGCAAAATTATTATAACCTTATGGCTGTTAAACCAGTTAGAAAACACCGACTTACTTTATTTATTCTAATAGCTATGGTCGCCGGTGTTGGGTTAGGTTATGCTGTTCACAAAAACTCTTCGGTCTCGTATATAAATAGTTTTTCAACAAACATAAAACTGCTCACCACTATCTTTTTAAGGTTGATACAAATGATAATTGCTCCTTTGGTTTTTTCAACATTAGTAGTGGGTATTGCAAAACTTGGGGACATGAAAACTGTTGGCCGTATTGGCGGCAAAGCATTGCTTTGGTTTGTTTCAGCTTCTCTTGTAAGTTTATTAATAGGATTGTTGCTGGTGAACTTCTTTCATCCCGGCTCTTCAATTGATCTCAGTAATTCCGATACTGCCGGAGCAAAGGATCTGATGGGAAAAACACAGGAATTTTCTATTAGCAAATTTGTAGAACATGTTTTTCCTAAAAGTATATTTGAGGCAATGGCTAATAATGAAATCCTTCAATTAGTTGTATTCAGCATTTTTTTTGGTGTGGCTGCTACGGCGATTGGCGATTATGCAAAGCCTTTAATAAGAGCAATGGAAAGTATATCTCACGTGATACTAAAAATGGTTGGCTATGTAATGAACTTTGCGCCGCTCGGGGTATTTGGCGCTATCGCTGCAGTAATAGCTGCCAAAGGGTTGGAAGTTTTTAAATTTTATTCGTTCTATCTTTTATATTTTATTATCGGCATATTTTTATTATGGTCTGTTTTACTTTTTGTAGGATTTTTAATATTAAAAAGAAGGTTGCCTGCCTTACTCACACGTATTGCCCAGCCTCTTTTAATCGCTTTTAGTACAACCAGCAGCGAAGCTGTATTTCCCAAACTAACTGAAGAGCTTGAGCGCTTTGGCTGCAACGAAAAAATTGTTGCCTTTACTTTACCCCTGGGATATAGCTTTAACTTAGATGGAAGTATGATGTATATGACTTTCGCCAGCCTTGCAATTGCGCAGGCTTATGGAATTCATTTAGATATAGGCACTCAACTAACTATGCTGCTTGTGCTAATGCTTACCAGTAAAGGAATTGCCGGCGTGCCAAGGGCCTCATTAGTTGTAGTTACCGCTACCTGCGGAATGTTTAATATACCACCGGAAGGCATAGCTTTGATATTACCAATTGATCATTTTTGTGACATGTTCAGAACGGCGACAAATGTTTTAGGAAACGCCCTTTCAACCGCTGCAGTAAGCAAATGGGAAGGTGAATTAACCAATTGAATAACTAAAATTAAATCAAGTGCATTTTATTGAATTACTCGGTATAAATTTTACTGAATTTTTAAATCCTCAATTTTATATTGAGCATGGAGGTTTATGGATGATACTGTTTATTGTATTTGCCGAAACCGGCTTGTTTGCAGGATTTTTTTTACCAGGGGATGCATTATTATTTGTCACCGGCATTTACAGTTCAGATATTGTGAGTGCAGCATTATTTACAACCCATAGTCAATGGGCAGACCTGGGACTACTATGGGTAATGATAACCATTGCAGGTATAGCAGGTAATTTTGCAGGTTATTGGTTTGGGAAGAAAAGCGGGCCATTTTTATTTCAAAGAAAAGACACTTTCTTTTTCAAAAAAAAGTACTTATTTCAGGCACATGATTTTTATGAGAAAAACGGTGGTGGAGCTATTATCATTGCCAGGTTTGTTCCCTTTGTAAGAACTTTTGCACCAATTGTGGCAGGCATTGTGGATATGGATACAAAAAAATTCTCGTTTTTTAATATCATTGGCTGTATGCTTTGGGTAGGCAGCATGTTAATTGCCGGGCACTTTCTGCAAAAGCTGATCTATAAAGAGTTTAATTTCGACCTTAAAGAACATCTTGAAGTTATTGTAATCGGGATTGTAGCCATTACCACTTTCCCCGTAATTTGGAAGGTATTTTTAAGCAAAGGAAAAACGACAAACCCCCCTGCCAAAAAATAACGGCTTGTATGCATCAAAAAAAGCAAAGTGTTTTTTCAATTATTGTAATTGTTGCGGCCTTAGGCTACTTTGTAGATATCTATGACCTTTTGCTATTTCAAATTGTACGCATTCCAAGCCTGCGTTCTTTAGGCCTTAATGAAAATGCTGTAAACAAAAGCGGGGAACTTATTATTGGCCGCCAAATGATAGGGCTGTTGCTGGGCGGAATTATCTGGGGTGTTCTGGGAGATAAAAGAGGCCGCCTTAGTGTATTGTTCGGGTCTATCATTTTATACTCCGCCGCAAATATTGTAAATGGTTTTGTTATCACTGTTAATCAATATGCCTGGGTGAGATTTTTTGCAGGAATTGGCCTGGCAGGTGAATTAGGCGCAGGCATAACCCTTGTTTCAGAATTATTATCTAAAGAGAAAAGAGGCATTGGAACTTCGATCGTAGCCTGTATCGGTGTTCTTGGGGCTGTTGTTGCTTATTTTATTTCAAAGGAATTTAATTGGAGGATATGTTATTTTATAGGAGGGGGGTTAGGTGTGGTATTATTATTTTTAAGGGTTGCTGTTTTTGAATCAGGTATGTATCATAATATGCAGCAACTAAATGTTAGCCGGGGTAATTTTTTTATGTTCTTCACAAAGTGGTCCCGGTTTAAAAAATATCTGTTAAGCATCCTCATCGGCCTTCCTACCTGGTATGTGATAGGTATTCTTATTGCATTCTCTAATAAGTTTGGGAAAGAGCTCGGCGTAAGCGAGGAAATTCTCCCTGGTAAAGCAACAATGTTTACCTATGTTGGAATATCCGTTGGAGACATACTCATAGGGCTGCTGAGTCAATATTTAAAAAGCCGGAAAAAAGCCTTATATATTTTTTATGCTGTTACGGCAATAATGATTGGCATGTATTTTTTACTTGGCCCTGATAGCACCAGTGATACGGTTTATTATGTCTGTGCAGGGCTTGGATTCGGCACAGGTTTTTGGGCAATTTTTGTAACCATGGGCGCTGAACAATTTGGAACAAACCTGAGGGCTACTGCGGCAACAACGGTTCCGAATATGGTACGGGGATCTTTGCCATTGATGTTGGTAATATTTAACTGGCTTCAGCATTATTTTTCTTACAGTACAAGCGGTTTAGTTACCGGCATTATTGTAATGATCATCTCTGCAATTGCGGTAATTTTTACAAAAGAAACTTTTGGCAAAGACTTAAATTATATGGAGCAATAACTATTTTATTTTTTGATGTAATAGTACCAGCTCTGCTTTATCTTCCCTTTCCCGATAAGATAATTTTAATAGAGTGCAGCATGATTTTAAAATCTATTGCAAGAGAAATATTTTCAATATAAATAAGATCATATTGCATGCGGTCTGCCATCTGCTCAATATTTTCTGCATACCCATATTTAACCATTCCCCAACTTGTTAATCCCGGCAATACCTTTAACAGGTATTTATATTCAGGATGTTCCTGAACAATTTTGTCAATATAATATCTTCTCTCCGGGCGTGGGCCCACAAGGCTCATCTCGCCTTTTAAAATATTCCATAGTTGTGGCAATTCATCCAGTCTCCAACGCCTCATTACTTTGCCCCAGGTAGTAATTCTTTTGTCATAAACACTGCTAAGCATTGGCCCGCTTTTTTCAGCGTTCATATACATTGACCTGAATTTGTAAATCATAAAAACCTTGCCCTTATAACCAACTCTTTCCTGAGAGTAAATAATTTTGCCCGGCGATGAAAATCTTACTTTCAATGCGGTAAACAACAACAGGGGAGATAGAAAAGCAAGACCCGTAACAGCAACTGAAATATCGATGAGCCTTTTTATATTTTGTTGCCATGCACTCATTAACCCGGTATTTATTTCAATCAGGGGCACGCCCATAACATTAGTTGTTCTCACTGCGCCACTTAATATATCAACCTTGTCGGGTATCATTTTTACATTAACTTCTTTTTCGCTTAGTCTTTGCAAAATTATTTCCAGGTTCGTTCTTTCATTCTTTCCTATTGCAATAATTACTTCTTCTATATTTTCACTGTCAATTACTTTTTCCAAATTATCAAGGTTGCCAAAATCAGGAATGTACTTGCTAAGGCCGTTGGCCGCATGCGAATTAACGTGCATAAAACCAATAAGACGATAACCCGTTTTTTCAGTATTTGATATAATAGATTTATAAAGCTCTATGGCCTTATCATTGGTACCAATTAGCAAAGTATTGAACCATACTTTCTGGGCTTGCAATTGTTTTTTTGCCGTAGATAAAATAATCAATCTTACTAAAAAAGTAAATGAAAACTGAAGAAGAAAAAATGCAAAGAACTCCCTGTAATAATACAGGTAACCTAAAAAAATATTTTTAGCAGAGATAAAAAAATATATAATAAGACAACCTGCCAAATCGCAAATAAGTGTTGTCCAAAATTCTGATAAGCGTGATTTATAATAGAGATTTTTATAAGCGCCTGCCAAATGATATAATATTACCCAGCAGAAGGGAATAATTACAAGGCCGGCAAAAAGATTGCCGGCAAGTTTAAAATCTTTATGCAGGTAAAAATTATTTAAGTAAAAAAAAACTACGAAGGCAAATACCGCAGAGATAAAATCACCAGAAGCATATAAGCGTGTATGTAAGCGTGAGATCAATTAAGCTATTTTATTTCTCCCGATTTTTTCCAGTATCTGGTGAGCAACTTCCATAGCCATGTAGCCATCCACCTCACTTATTATAGTATTAGTATTGTTAACTATGGCATCTCTAAAACTTTCCAATTCCATTTTTAATGCATTGCCTTCTGGTATAACCGGTGCTGCTATGGCAATAGTTTTTTTCCCCTTATTTGTTTCAATATCGAAACTAAAAACATCTTTATCCCGGGGAGACCTTAGCTTGATAATTTCTGTCTTTTTATCCAAAAAATCTATGCTGATATAAGAATCTTTTTGGAACAAACGCATTTTGCGCATTTTTTTCATGCTAATTCTTGATGAAGTAAGATTAGCTACGCAACCATTATCAAACTCCATTCTAACGTTAGCAATATCAGGAGTATCACTCATAACACTTACTCCATTAGCTGATATTGATTTTACACTGCTCTTTACCAGGCTTAAAATAATATCAATATCATGTATCATGAGATCTAAGATCACACTTACATCAGTGCCCCGTGGATTAAACTGGGAGAGGCGATGCACTTCAATAAACATTGGGCTTAAGTCATATTTTTTTGCAGTTAAAAAGGCAGGATTAAATCGTTCCACATGCCCTACCTGAAGTTTAATATCAGCTTCTTTTGAAAGCTTTAGTAATTCCTTTGCCTCTTGCATGGTATTGGCAAGCGGTTTTTCTACAAAAACATGTTTGCTTTTCAGAATAGCTTTTTTGCATAATTCAAAGTGAGAAATAGTCGGAGCAACAATATCAACAGCATCACAGGCATCTACTAACTGATTAATATTTTTAAATCTTTTTATTTTAAAAAGATCAGAAGCTACTGCTGCATTTTCGTTTGAGGGATCGTAAAAGCCTGCTATAGTTACCCCACTTATTTCCTTCCAGTTATTGAGATGAAATTTGCCAAGGTGGCCGACACCAAAAACGCCTAAAGTAAGCATACTGAAATATTAGGCCCTAAAGATAATCAGGAGCAACAAGCTACAGCCAATTAATATACAGTAAATAAAAAGTACTCAAAAAAATGGGGTTAAAAATGTAGCAGGTTATGGAAAATGTTAAACCGCTTGTATTTTCTGCAATATTTCAGAATGTGAAAAATAATATTTGTCAGGGCTATATAGGAATAAGCACGAACCCTTTTTTATTTTTTCAATTATAGGCTTGCATAATTCTTCAGATAATGCAGGGCAACCCTGGCTTCTGCCAATGTATCCCTGGCTTTTCACAATATTTTCATTTACGTACCAGGCACTGTGCATTACAATTGCACGATTATTAGCATTATCGTTAATACCTTTTTCTTCGCCCTGTAAACGCATTGAAAAACCATGATTACCCATATATGTGTCGCCGGTTACATAAAACCCGAGACTGCTTTTGTAGCTTTCATTCTCATTGGAGAATTGGTTAGCAATATCCTTTCCTGAATTTCTGCCATGAGCCACATAGGTATTAAATAATATTTTATAATTTTTAAGATCCAAAATAAACAATCTTTTCTTGCTGGATGGTAAGCTAAAATCTACAATAGAAATAATGTTGTCGTTATTTAGTTTACCTAATGAGCGTAAATAATTAAACCCCTTAACAGCATAATCATAAGCTTCTCTTGATAAACCTAATGAGTTCAATTTTAAGCTGTCGAATACAGAAGTAGTTGTATTTGCTGAATATGCTTTTGTAAATGAAACCTGGTGTTGATTTTTTTGAGCCGGAAAATTGTTATCAGGATTTGTTTTAGCAAAAACGAATGGGAGGTGAATTAAGAAGATGAAAATCGGTGATAAAAACAGGTAAACTTTATTGAGCAATTTCATTTTAATTAAGTAAGATTTAATAGTTAAGGAAACCCCGAAAGAAACTGCTTTAAAATAATAGCAAGCTTATACGAATATACCACATATAAGTAAGTATTGAGCCTTAAATACTAAACGAATTAAACGTAATATTATTCTTTGCAGATCGTTAACACTTCATTTATAATGTTAATTTCAGGCTTATGCCGTAAGTTTTAGGATCTCCCAAATGAACACCTCCAAAATCATATGCATATGCAATATATTTTTTACCTGCAAGGTTTCTTCCGTAAAACATAATTTCGTAAATTTTTGATGTAATACCAAAACGTGTGTTAAGTAAACTGTAGGGCGTTTGCTTAAATGTATTAGCTAAATTAAAATATTGTGTTCCGAGATATTTCCATTCGCCCCTAATAACTAAATTAACATCCCTCTTTTTTAAAACCGGCAAAGAGTATTGAGCCGCAAGCATTGAAGTAATATCGGGAGTAAATATTTGATGTGCTCCTTTGAGATCTGCTTCTGATCCATTTTGTGGAACCTTTAGTCTGTTATATTTTGCACCGGTATACCCAAAGCTATAATTTACTTCCAGACATTTAATTAGCGTAGAGCTTATTTCCGCTTCAAAGCCTTTACTGGTAAGTTTGCCGGTATTTTTGGTGATTGTTAAAGCATCGGGTAAAACTAATGTAGGTACCTGTGCATTTGTAACAGTGGTATAAAATGCACTAAGGTTTATTAGCAGTCTATTTTGTATAAAAGAATTTTTTAATCCAATTTCGATATTATTACTATACTCCGGTTTGAATGCATATAACGCTGGTTCATTAGGTTGCGAAGACAATGGAGTTAAGCCCCCCGCTCTGTAACCCTTGCTATAAGTTATAAAGAGAAGACTGCTTTCATTGGCATGAAAACCAAGGCTTACTTTAGGTTGAAAAGCATTGTATTGAGTTGTTGCCGAGGTATCAGGCCTGGTTGTAAATTGGGGATTAGGATCCGGATCCTGTTGAAACTCGCCAAGTACACTTTGCTTTTTATGTTCATAATCATACCGCAGACCTGCCGTTATATCCACTTTACTTGTTATAGCATAAGTTGCTTGCCCATATACCGCTATACCTGCACCTTTTGCCTTTGTGGAATTTATAGAGGAAGAATTTATAAAGGCTGAATCTATACCATAGAGCGGCGCATTAGCGCCATACCGCGTAGCGGT
>JBDSFG010000282.1:0-9370 GCA_039919615.1 Ginsengibacter sp.
ATATTGACCTGGCAAAAATCGCTCAGTTACTACCTATAATAGGCGCTCCTGTTGGTGTTGTGGTTAACTATCGTCTTATAAAAAAATTAGGCATCACAGCAATGAATGCTTACCGGATGAGACTGGAATATAAAACTGCTGATAACCTGGTAGAGAATTAAAACATTATATAAATACATCTAAGACAGAAATATTCACAGGCGTACATGAAGCTCAAACGTTTTAGTTAATTTATTATTCAGGTTAATGATATTACCAGGATATTCAGTTGAATTTTCTGATAAGATACACCCACCGTTTTCACCAAAATGTTGCAGGAAAGGTTTTGTTTGAACATGGGTAAGAGAGGCATAGCAGAATTGGCCTAATTTATAATTTGGTATATATAAGGCGTTAAAAAAACCACTAAATGAATTAAGTAATTGATTTAATATTTTAATTGTATACGGAAATTTAAAAATCATAACTTTTGGATTTAAAGTATCTATAAGTCAATTGCTATACCACAAACAAGCTATGCGTAAACTCACATGGAATAAGCCATAAGATCACGTATAAGTACTCAAGGGATTAACTGATTCTGTTGCTATTTCATTGTATAGTGATAAGGTTGGCACATAGAAAGGGTTTAAAATGTGTAAGAAGTTGCTATTGGATAAAATAATATAAAAACTGATAACTTAATTCACACTTACTTTGAGCATTGAGATATAACGTGTGTACTTGCCTTGTAAAATAAGATGTGTGCAAAATCGTTTGCTTTAAGAGATTTCTTCTCCAATTTTTTTTTATTACATTTAACTATGAAAAATAATAATGCAACAAAGTTTTTAACTGTGAAGTTGATTATACTTTTCTTATTACTGAATATTGTTTTTTGGGGATGCAAAAAAGGAGGGCTTATCAGTGATGAACGGCGACAATCTCTTTTTGAAGAAAATATAATTGGCGAAAATTTCATTGTGACATTGGCCACCGATAATGGCACAGATATAACAGGGAATTATTCAGGATACACATTTGTTCTGGGAAAAACAGATCTTTATAGCGGGCCGCTTCAGGCCCAAAAAAACGGTATCACCAGTACCGGCAGTTGGAGTGCCAATGATGATTACAGCAAGCTTATTATTACCTTACCTGCCACACCCGCTGAGTTTGTTTTTTTAAGCCGTTCATGGCGTTTTACCAGCAAGAGCGCTACATTATTGAAACTGGCTCCCTGGGGTTCTGCCGAGGCGCTGGTTCTTTATATGGCGCATCAGTAAAATTCAACACGCGGTAATTAAACGGGAACTTGTTTTCTTGGTACAACTATTATCGTAAAATATTTTTGCGTGGAAGCATAGCTACTGTAATAGTGCCAATTACCGATAGTAAGATCAAAGCTGTAAAACCCCTGGCATAACTACCGCTTCTGTCACGAAGCCCTCCTGCCAGTGTTGGATCAAAGGCTTCTGCTAATCCATCTAAAGTTACTATAAGCCCCATCATACGGCCCATAAGTTTCAAGCCAAATAGTTCTGCCGCTTTAAAATATTTTTGAAAGGTATTACGGGTTCATCCATTTTATTCTCACTCACCCTGTTCCCCGGCGTTTCCTGTACGAACCAGGCCATAGGAAATGCAACAGCAATCATAAATATTCCAAGTATCATTAACGATGAACGCCAGTCCATACGCATGTTGAGTGACCTGGCAATTAGAGGTACCAGCATACCACAAACGCCAATACCGAGATAAGCAATTCCCATAGCTTTCCCTTTTGACTTGTGGAACCATCGTGAAGTTAGTACCTGGTTTGGTAAAGGCCCGCCACACATAAACCCTAATGCCATCAATAAATAAAATGAATAAAATTGCCAGAGCGACGTCATAGTGCTTAAGCCAATAACTGCAAGCCCACACATCACAATTCCAGAAAGCATAAGTTTCTCGGTCCAAAACGATCAATGTACCAACCCGCTGCAAACCCCGATAACGGGCCAATCACAATTTTTCAAAACAGGCTGCCCGAAGTAACTGTGGCACGCCTCCATTGAAAATCCTTTACCCAAAAATCGAAGAAGAAAGGAAGGCCGCAGATCATGATCTCAACTATGGAGAATAAGCTGAGAAACCCGGTAGCAGCAACTTTATATTGCCCGGAATTTAATTTTTCAGTCTGCATGTTTACGAAGATTATTCTCTAAGCAGGTTGGTGATATAAATCTTCAACCCTCGGGTGTCAATGACAAAACTATAAACGGGGAATAGTAAGTCCGCCATCAACCATAAAAACCTGTCCTGTAGAATATGGGAAGTTTCCACTGGCTAATGCACCAACCACTTTTCCAACATCTTCCGGTTCACCCCATCTTTTTTGAACCATCAATCCTTCTTCAATCAGCTTGTCATATTTTTCTTTTACACCAGCAGTCATATCTGTATTAATTATTCCTGGCCGAACTTCGTAAACAGGAATATCATATTCACCTAAGCGAACCGCAAAAAGTTGTGTTGCCATACTGATCCCCGCTTTGGAAATACAATACTCGCCACGATTTACAGATGCAACGGTTGCCGAAATTGACGATATATTTATTATACAGCCTTTAAAATCTTTATCCTTGTGTTTTTGTTCAATCATCCAGTTCGCAGCATCTCGGGTGAGAAAATAATTACCTTTCAAATTGGTGGAGATTACCTCTTCAAAACTTTCTTCGGTGGCATTAAGTATATCACGCCTTTCTTTTGGGGCTATGCCTGCATTATTAACGAGGATATTTAGTTTGTTATAATGATTTTTTACACGCTGCATTATTTTTTTTCTATCCACGGTTAAAGAAATATTGCCCTGGCAGTAGATAACATCAACACCTAATGACCGGACGCTTTCAATAACATCTCTTACAGCTTCTTCAGAACGCACACCATTGACAGCAATATTAAAACCCTGCCTGGCAAGATGCTTTACAATGCTATAGCCAATACCCCGGCTTCCTCCTGTAACTAATGCAACTTGTTTCATCTGTTTAAATTTATAATACTGGTACATCAACCCAACATCTTTTTGTCCAGCTCTCTAATCCTTTTTCTGCAAGCTGAACGCCTTTAACACCTTCCAGAAGATCCCAGGGAAATGGCTCATCTTTTAAAACATGTTTTAAAAACAACTCCCACTGCACCTTAAAAGCATTTTCATAATTTTCCTGCTCTGGTATTTTTGACCAGCCTTCAAAAAAATTGATTGGTTGAGCTATATCAGGATTCCACACCGGTTTAGGTGTATTACCATAATGCTGAATATAACATTCACGCAACCCCGCTACTGCCGAGCCTTTAGTTCCATCAACCTGCAGTGTTAGCAGGTCATCACGTCTCACCCTCACCGTCCATGATGAATTGAAATGTGCAACGATTCCATTCTCAAGCTCAAATGTTGCATAAGCAGTATCATCTGCAGTGCACCTGTAAGGTTTGCCTTGTTCGTCAAACCTTTCAGAAATGTGTGTTGCACCAAGGCAGGAGACTGCCTTCACTTTTCCAAATACATCATCCAATACATAACGCCAATGGCATAGCATATCTGTAATAATGCCTCCATCATCTTCTTTCCTGTAATTCCATGATGGCCGTTGCGCAGGAATTGAATCTCCTTCAAAAACCCAATAACCAAACTCTCCACGCACAGATAATATCTTACCAAAAAAGCCTTGCTGGATAAGCCGCTTTATTTTTAGAATTCCCGGAAGCCAAAGCTTATCCTGCACTACTCCATGTTTTACCCCACTTTCTTTACACAGCTCGTATAATTCCATAGCCTGCTTTGTATCAACTGCTATGGGCTTTTCGCAGTAGATATGCTTGCCTGCTTTTACTGCCTTATAAACTCCTTCTGCCCGTCGGCCTGTGGTTTGAGAATCGAAGTAAATTATATTATAAGGATCAGCAAGTGCCTTGTCAAGATCAGTGCTCATTTTTTTTATACCGGATAGCGAACATAATTTTTGCAATTTATTTTCATCGCGACCTACTAGCACAGGGTCGGGCATAATGGTTTCGCCAGGGCCAATTTTTACGCCGCCTTGTATTATTATTTCTGCAATTGAACGAAGCAAATGCTGATTGGTGCCCATGCGTCCTGTTACGCCATTCATGATGATGCCTACTTTATGTTCTTTCATATATTTATTTATTTTTGACCTCATCCCCAGCCTTTCTCGAAAGCAAAAAGGGAGCAAGGGCTCTCCTCGGAGAGGATTTACGTGAGGTGTTTATATGCCTTAATAATTTTGTCAAGAAATTCAGATTGATCTTCTCTCCAGTATGCATTGGAAAAAATTTCAACCTCATTAAACCCCCTGAACCCTGCAGCCTCTACCCATGACCTGATCTGCTTTACAGGAATACAGCCTTCGCCCATCAAACCCCTGTCGAGCAGGATATCTGTTGTGGGCACTTTCCAATCACAGATGTGGAATGCCGCCAGGTTTCCATGTTCTCCGCAACGTTTTATTTCTCTTTCCAGAAAAGGATCCCACCAAAGATGATACACATCAACTGCAACACCAACCCATGGAGAATTTAATTCTTCGGCCATATCATTTGCCTGCTCAAGGGTGTTAATGGCTGAACGTACATCGGCATACATGGGATGCAAGGGCTCTATGGTAACCTTTACACCTGCCGCGGACGCATCAGGAATTAGTGCTGCAATACCATCACGAATTTGTTTTCTTGATTCCTCTAAAGATTGAAAGGGGTCGGCACCACAAACCAGCACCAGCATCGAAGTTCCTAATTCAGCGGCTTCGTCAATTGCTCTCCGGTTATCATCAATGGCAGATTTTCTTTTGACAGCATCTTTATGAGAAAAAAATCCACCCCGGCATAGTGACACAACTGAGAGATCATTCTCCCGCAGCATATTTCCTGTTTGCATAATATTTCTGCCTTCAAGTGCATCTCTCCAAACTGTAATTCCTTTTACACCGACTGCTGCAAAACTTTTTGCGGCCTCTTCTATTTGCCACGGTTTTGTGGTAATAGTGTGAATGCATAAACGGGACAGGTCTGTATTTTCTTGATTCATTGAATGTTGAAAAATGTATAGTATGGTTCATTACTAATTATTCGCTGAAGGTATAAAGCTACTTCACGGGCATGGTAATCTCCCCACATGCTTGATTCACCATTTGGAATTTTACTTCCTGCAGGGATATGATCCCAGCCGTTTGGCCGGTGATAAATGGAATGTAATAATAAGCCCTGGTGGTTTGGACTAATGCTGAGATAAGGTTCGGCAAAAATCGTATTTAAAACGGTAAGCCCTGCCTGCCAATAACGGTCGCCAGCTTCTTTTTCATCTTTGCTTTTAAGATACCTGCCAAGTCGCAATAAACCTTGCGCTGCAATGGCTGCTGCTGAACTGTCAACCGGTTCAAATTCATTAAAAGGGTCGGCAGGTTTATCTAAATAATCTTTCAGTTTATAAAGATTTGGAGCACCGGTATCCCAATACGGAACACCATCAACCGGGCAATAATCAATATAAAAATCGCAGGTAGCTTTTGCTGCCTTAAGTATAATTGATAAAACATTTTCCTTTCCTGAAAACGCATTAAGGTCTCCGCTTACGGCATCAAACCATTCAAGCTCTTCAGAAAATCCACACATAGCCCAGGCAAGACCTCTTGTCCACGTAGTAAAGCCTGAATATCCCTGCTGTGAATTTGGGCAACGAAAATTTCCGTCTTTTACATTGAAGACACTTTCATGTGCGGTGCGTCCCCACACGTCATATATATCTCTGCCTTCACCATAAAAAACGGAGTAGGCTGCAGTGGCTTTTATGTGATGAATAGCCCTTTCCAATAAACTGATTCCAACATCACCTTCGGTTTGCAGTACATGGCCTAAAGAATCACTAAGAATCAGGGAGCGGACAGATCGTATCGTATCTACAAAAAGCGAATGAGGTCCGTTGAAAGAATGTATAAATCCGCCGGTCTTAATTACTGTCCAGCGACTGGCTTGTACAGCGCCGGAAATTTTTAAAGCCAGTGTATAAAAATCTTTTTCCCATTCATAAAAAGGAATTTTTCCTTCCTTCATTAAACGGAGTAGATTGCCATACGTGCTAACGTTGTTAAACCCATGATCATGAACACCTGTATTGCTAACATGCGGAGCCATTATTTCTACTATTTTCTTTCGTGCTGATTTCAATAAAGACTTTTCCCCGGTGGCATCGTATTGTAAAATAGCGGAGCCATATTGAAATCCCTGCGTCCATTCTGTCCAGCCCCTTGTAGTATACTCGCCTTTGATAGTAAAAACCGGCGAGCCTTTGGAATCATCATAATTCTTTTCAATTAGCTTAATCTTCTGGTCAGAAAGCTCCCAGAATTTTTTGAGTTTGGCATTAAGATCGGATGGCTTTAAACCCTGGTTTATTTTTATCATTGATCTGTGAATTTAAGAAAGTCAAACTCATTATTAACCAGAGCAATATTATGCTATGTTTTACGCTTTAGAAAAACATTTATCAACTTCGATATTAGTGCGTCATGGCAGGAAAATTATATTCTTTCTTCCAGGTATCACTCGTGTTTAAACATTTGCTTCTGCAGTCGAGCTATTCGTCCATCATTTTCATCATGACAGGGCTGAATGCGCCGGTCAACACAATGTGAATTCAGATCTCACTGAGGTCCGGCCTGGGCTGTCTCTTTTCTTAATTGCCATGTTAATGGGAATGCAGGATCAACTATCCTTCATTTTTTTTGCCCAACCAACAGCGGGAGTTCCCGGTAATTGTGGTGTAAATAATGCTTCCCTCCTGTTTTCTTCACAAACCTTAAGCGTTTACCCCGCCTATTGACTGTTTATAGCAATTGGCCTTTCACAAAAAACATGTTTGCCTTCTTGTTGCTGGCTGGATATACTTCGCCAAAGTGGCGATGAAAACAATAACTATATATTCCAGCTAAAATAGGCAGCCTGTATAATGGTTGAATTTTTTATACTTAAAGGGTATTTCGGAGGCAATTTTATTACCTGTTTGGTGTTATAGAACATGTAGGATTGAATTAAGAAAATTCACCTTACAATTCTTTAAAACCAATTTCCCCTATGTCGGCTAATAAAGCAATAGTATGCAAATGGCTAATCTCATTGCTTTTAATAATGCAGGGATATTTGTCTTCGGCACAACTAAAGGCAGCTTTCACAGCCAATTATGCGTCGGGCTGTTCACCTATAGTTGTTAAATTTAGTGATACTTCAACGGGAAATCCAACAAACTGGAAATGGGACCTTGGTAATGGTACGGTTTCTTTTCTGCCAAATCCTTCTGTTACTTATTTTACGCCTGGCCAGTATAGTGTTAAATTAGTTATAAGTAATGCAGGTGGTAAAGATTCTATTATCAAAATGCAATACATAACTGTATATGCGAGCGCGGTAATAGATTTTTATGCGTCTGACACAACGGGATGCTTTCCTTTACCTATTACGTTTACTGATTTAAGCATACCAGGCAGTGGGAACATTGATAAGTGGGAATGGGATTTTGGTGACGGAATAACTACAACAGGTTACACCGCCCGGCATATTTATGATGCTGCCGGAAATTATAATGTTTCTTTAAGAATAACAAATAGCTTTGGTTGCACAAAATCAATAACCAAGCCTCAATACATAAAACTAAATAACGGGGTATTGGCTCATTTCAATATTCAAAAGTCTAACACATGCAAAGCGCCTGCAACTATAAATTTTACAAACACTTCTTCGGGCAGCAGCCTATTATCTTATCAATGGGATTTTGGTGACGGCAGCGGTTCCACCCTGGCAAACCCTGCGCATATTTATACGAAAGATGGTAAATATAATGTGAAGCTTGTAGTAAAAAATTCCACAGGATGTACAGATACCTTAACCAGGGTAAACGCCATAATACTTGGTAACACCCATGCAGATTTTTCTGCACCGCTCACAGCCTGCCAGGGAAGTACTTTAAATATTATAAACACCAGTACACCATTTACTGCAGGGGTTCGCTGGGATTTTGGCGATGGCTCTTTTTCAACAGATAGTATTGCTTCAAAACAATATGCTTCTGCCGGCAATTATATTATTAAGATGATCGCCGATTTTGGTGCATGTTCAGATTCTGTTTCCAAATCAATTGTTGTATCAGCAAAACCAGTAATAAATTTTACGGCAGATAAAACAAGTGATTGCAAAGTACCTTTTACGGTAAAATTTACACAAAATGTTGTTGGAGGCGTGAGTTATTTATGGGATTTTGGAGATAACACTTCATCTGCAGTTCAGAATCCAACGCATACCTATAACACACCGGGCATGCACGATGTAACACTAATTGCAGCAAACATATCCGGATGCTCTGATACATTAATAAAGTCTGGGTTTATACAAATTCAATTGCCCGAAGTATCGCTACCGGATTTACCTGTGAGTGACTGTGCGCCTTTCCCCTTCACTTTTAAAAGTACGGTTATTGCTACCGCACCCGTAATAGGTTACAAATGGGATTTTGGAGATGGCTCCACCTCTTTGGCAGCAAGTCCTTCGCACACATTTTTGCAACCGGGCAGTTACACTATCAGCGTAATAATTACTACGGCAGGTGGATGTACTGATACCGCAATAGTTGCAGATGGAGTAATTGTGGGAGCTAAACCAGTTGCTTTATTCTCTGCAACTCCCAGAAATACCTGTGCCAGTTTTCCGGTAGGTTTTTCTGATCTTTCCACCGGGAAAGTCGATAAATGGCTCTGGCAGTTTGGTGATGGTGGTTCCTCTGTTGACCAAAATCCCACCCATATTTATACAGATACGGGTTATTTTAATGTTTCCTTAATTGTCGCCAGCAATGGTTGTACTGATACAATCCAGTTTAATAAATACATACACATCACTCCGCCAGTCGCTAATTTTTGGATGGCATTTGATTGCGCAATTCCTTTGCAGAGAGTGTTTACCGATAAATCAATAGGCGCCGATACCTGGTTTTGGAATTTTGGCGATAGCACTACTTCCGGGTTACGCAATCCAGTTCACAGTTATCCGGGCACAGGAAATTATTTGGTAAGTCTGACTGTTACCAATTCAACTACAGGTTGTTCATTTACCAAACCGACAATGATCTCAGTTATAGATGAGAAGGCAAACTTTACCGCTTCCGATACAGTAGTCTGCAAAGGCATTCCAATAAATTTTAACACTGTAAATATTAACGGCGTAAGCATCGGTTCATATTACTGGGATTTTGGCGATGGCACCTCATTGTCGGCAACCGGATCAGTAGCCCATACCTATAATGTGGCGGGCAACTACCCGGTAACTTTGATAATTACTAATC
>JBDSFG010000288.1:0-29607 GCA_039919615.1 Ginsengibacter sp.
GATATTATAATGTCTGTCATTTAGGCGGCGAAATCAAAAACCCGGGAAAGAACATCCCACGAAGTATGTTCATATCAGTAATAGGAATTACCATTTTATACCTGGCCATGAATATTAGCGTAACAAGTGTTATACCCTGGCAGGAAATAAAGCATTGGCAGGATAGCGGACAAAATAATTTTACGGTAAGTATATTCATTGAAAGGTTATATGGAACTACTGCGGCAAAAGTTGCAACTATTATGATCTTATGGGTTGCATTGGCTTCATTGTTTGCCGTAATGCTGGGGTATTCAAGAGTGCCTTATGCAGCAGCTGTGGACGGGGCATTTTTTAAAATATTCGGCAAACTACACCCAACTAAAAATTTCCCTTATGTTTCACTTTTGATACTTGCAGCATTTGGTTTGGTATTTAGTTTATTGTTTAAAATGAAAGATGTGATAGATGGAGTTTTGGCTATGCGGATAATTGTTCAGTTTGTTGGCCAGGGTGTAGGAGTATTTTTATTAAGAAAGCGCAATGGTACCGCACATCTTCCTTATAAGATTCCATTGTATCCGTTGCCGGTAGTATTAGCAATTATTATCTGGATACTTATTTTTCTATCAACAGGTTGGAGAATAATGATATACTTTTCAATTGTATTTGTAAGCGGATTAATTGCCTATATGATTAAAACAAAAGTGCAAAAACATGCTTATCCCTTGCAGCAATAATGGCCTTTTTCGCAATAGTAGTATAACTACAGGTATGAGCATAACATGACTATTTAAGACCGGGAAATAAGATCAATAAAATTAAAATCTATGGCTTAAGCCAGCAGATAGATTTAGCTGGTTACCTTTTACAGAAGGCCGATATTCCTGGTTTATCAACCCTGCACTAAGTGAAACAACATTCCATTTTAAAAAAGTATGGCTGAAGCTGGCGGATATCTTCCTGGAAGTAAGGTTATTTTGCTTGGTATTAAACTGGATATTCTGATTAGACTCATCCGGCGAAATACCGGTACCTATACTTAGCCCGATATAATCTTCGGCGCCTTTAAAATAATATCTGCCCGCCAAACTGTATGACTGGGAAACAGCTCCAATTGACGGAGTGAGATATGTACGTGCACTAAACAAAAAGTTTTTATAATATTTGCCTGCGTAAAAAGTATAAACATTTGTAGCACTTGTAAAATACAGGTACCGCAAGCCGGCCTCAGCTTCAAAACTTTTAGGCAAATTGACATATAATGAAAAGCCTGCTCTGTATTTGGGAAATACTCCTACATTTCCTGAATACCCAAAGCTAATATAACTGTAAAACGTTTTACTTATTCGTGGATAAGCATCCACTTCAGCCTGAAAGCCATTAACACCAAAACGATTTGCATAATTCACTCTTCCGGTTATAGATCCCAGCTTCGTTTGGCGACCATAGGAAACGCTTGCCAAATGCCATGGCCTATCAAATTGTTTATCAAAAGAAGAATTATCGTAGCTTATGCTTATTCTATTTACCGAAACAGCATCCTTAAGCGTTGATGCCAACCTTAAAGCAGCCGCGTTTTTATTATTTGTTCTCAAAAGCTGGCTGGTAATAAGGCCAGCTTCCCTGAAGTTCTTTGTGGCATTTAAGTTCTTTGCTTTTCTGATCAAAAGCTCTTCAGAAGCAGGATAGACGGCTAAGGCACGGTTACAAATATTTAATGCTTCATTATAGTTATCATTCCAATATTCAAGATCCGCATAAGCAATACTTGCATCCTCGTTTATTGGGGCTGTCTCAAGCACTTTCGAAAAATGGTATCGGGCGCTATCATATTGCTTGTTCCATGTATATACCCTGCCGAGAAAGATCTCTATATCCGCATAATCCGGAGATATTTCAAGCGCCTGATGAGCAAGCTGCCTGGCCTTATCATAATTTTTATCATCAAAAGCCGCTTCCCTGGCATTTTTAAATAGCTCGTCTGAAGACAAATGCGTTTGCGCCTTTAAAAAAACAGAGGATGATAAAATGCAAACGATGAATAATGTTATTTTCTTCATTAATAATTCAGGTATAATATAATAACGCTAAACCACTGGCTGTATTATAATCACTGGAAAGTATTTACAAGTATTGAACTTTGTTGAAAGTCTTTTAATATAATATTTCAGAAAGGGTCAACACGAATGCACTATCGAAATGATTGATTATAAAATCGTAGATAATACCACGTTTCTTAATTACTCTAAAATAAAAATCCCGCTATTAAGCGGGACTTAAGTATACGTTTACTATGCTGCTTACTTCATTGCAACATCAAATTTCCTGAAAATGGTTTTCACATTTTTTTGAATTTCTTTACCTGTTATGTGGCTGCTATTGATCTCATCAGTTGCCCAGCCCTGCCAAATGGTTTTATCAGTTTTTGGATCTATTATACTGATTGTTACAGTGCCTTCTTTTACGGGTGTTGAATGATTATCATAACCCACAAAACGAGAAGGATAATAAATAGTTCCGTATCTCCTTGTGTACGGATTGTAATACAACCTGCTGAAAGGCCTTGAATAAACGGCGTCATTTTGTTCCTTGACGCTTTTTTCTACAAGCAGATCATAAGTTAACAGAACGTCCGGGTTTCTTTTTACCTCAGTGAATCCATTTTTTTGTAATTGCTCATTTACCGCTTTTTGAATGTTGGCTTCAGCAATATCATTTTTATAATTTTTGCTGGTTTTATCATTATCAGTCCACGAAAAAGTTTTATAATCCCCCAGGTTTATGGAAGGATCTTTTTCAATATGTGCAGTGTTAGCACAACTTGTTAAAAAAACTATAGCAAATGCAAAAACACTAAAGCGTTTTAAATTTGTTAGTGTCATATTGTTACTCCTTTTTATTTAATTGTTTAGAATATTTATACTTACACAAATAGTATGCTACCGGATTTAAACGTTTTGTGAAAATCAGCATGACCTGCATACCTTTGACTCAAACAAAAAAAATGAGTAAAAAAATAGCCATTATTGGGGGAGGAAACCTTGGCTCAGCAATTGCCGAAGGATTACTTAAAAGTAAATTCAGTAAGGCCGCAGATATTATTGTTACAAAACGAAACACTGCTACCCTGCTGGCTTTAAAAGAAAAAGGCGTTAGCGTTACCGATAATAATAATGACACCGTACAAAAAAGTGATATCGTTATTTTGGCAGTAAAGCCTTTCCAGGTGACTGATGTACTGTCTGGCATAAAGAATGAACTGACAAAAAACAAAGTGTTAATTTCTGTAGTAACGGGTGTGCTTATAAGCGAAATGGAAAATATTCTTACCCCGGAGCTCTCTTTTTTTCGTGCTATGCCAAATACGGCCATTTCCCTGCAACAAAGTATGACCTGCATATGCAGTAAAAATGCATCTGAAGAAGAAATAAAATATGTAACGGATCTCTTCAATAAACTTGGTAAAGTGGTTACTATTGATGAAAAACTGATGGAAGCAGCAACCATTCTGGGCGCATGTGGTATTGCCTATGCTTTGCGTTTTATTAGAGCTAATATCCAGGGAGGTATAGAAATTGGGTTCGACGCTGACACTGCAACACTTATTGCATCACAAACGGTAAAAGGAGCAGCAGAGTTACTTATACAAACCGGCCATCATCCTGAACAGGAAATTGATAAAGTAACTACTCCTAAAGGTTGCACCATTGCTGGTTTAAATGAAATGGAACACCGGGGATTTAGTTCATCACTGATAAGAGGAGTAGTAGCGAGTTACAAGAAAATTGCTAAAGATTGATCTTGTCAGAAGTGGAAAGTTCACTATACTTTCTGAGGTGAGCCAACTCGAAATGCCCTCGTTTTTTTTCGATTAGTAAATAATTCTATATTTAGTGAACTACAACAATTACACTAATGGAAGTTCGTATTTACAGCTCAACCTATCTAATTTAAATACCATTATTCTGTTACCTAAGAGGTATTTATCTATTTAAAATATTAGAATTTATATTTGCCAACTAATAAAAGATGCTTCAAAGAAAATCTAAGTATAAAATAAATTATCCTATCCGGGAGATTGTACAATTTTTCTTTCGTTATGCAGTTGATAGAAAAGGAAAAACTTAGTAGATGCAAAAAATTGAGATACTCAAATTCCAGGTTAATTTAGGAAAATATCAGGATTTTGTCGATGAGATCATAGCAAAAGGAGAATCCAGAACCAATTCGTACGTATGTGTTGCGTCAGTGCATCAATTAATGGAAGCCCATGCTAACCCATCATTTGCAAAAATTTGTTATGAAGCTGACATTGTAACACCCGATGGTATGCCTATAACATGGGCTTTAAAATGGATACACAATATTAGGCAAGATAGAGTTGCAGGAATGGACCTGTTACCGGATTTATTAAGAGAAGCAGAAAAAAAGGGACTTTCCGTATTTTTTTACGGGAGTACTCAGGCAATGCTTGACCAAACTGAGTCTTATATTCAAAAAAAATTTCCTGACCTGCGGCTCGCAGGTCTTTATAGTCCACCTTTCAGAGATCTGACGCAGGCAGAGGAAAATGAAATAGCCGGTATCATAAACAACTCAAATGCGCATTTGGTATTTGTTGTATTGGGCTGCCCAAAACAGGAAAAATGGATGTCTGTTATGAAACCTAAAATCAATTCAACATTAATTGGCGTTGGCGGGGCTTTACCTGTATTTATCGGAGCCCAGGAAAGAGCTCCCAAATGGATGCAAAAAGCAGGATTGGAATGGGTTTTTCGTTTTGGGCAGGAGCCAGGCCGTTTATGGAAAAGATATTTGATTACTAATACTTCATTTATCTACTATTTAATAAAGGAAAAACTTAAAATGAAAACAGGCCCGGGTTCACACACAGGTGTGCCAAGATGAGCATTTTATTTTTTTGGGCTTAAAATCTTAATTAACCTTCAGGATATATTTTTATTAACAGCCGCTTTTAAAATGGCTGTGAAAGTTTGCTCAAATTTATTCAGTGTAAATAATTCGTTAAATCTCTCAGCGCCTTTTAAACCCATGTGACGCCGTAATTCAGGGTTTTGAATAAGTAGTTCCAATTTTTCAACAAGCGCTCCTGCATTATTTTGCGGAACTAAAAAACCTGTTTCTCCATCAATAACTTCATCCCGTATACCACCCTCAGGCGTGGAAACAACCGGTAAGCCATATTGCATAGCTTCAAGATTTACAATCGGCAAAACCTCATGATGATAGGATGTAGGAAATACAAAAATATCCGAACTGGTAAAGTATGCATGTTTTTCCTCGTTATACTTTGGCCCATGTGAAAAAACAACATCTGAAAGATCATTTTGTAAAATCCTTTCTTTAAATTCTTCCTCAGAAATATTAGACCAGCCTCCCACAAAATGGCACTCAAAAAACAATTTTCTTTCTTTTAATTTCTTACACGCTTCCAGTAACACATAAACACCCTTTTCAACCATCATATTCCCGAGGTATAGTAAACGACATGGAAGAGCAGAGTTATTAATTGAGCTTTTAAGGCTAATATTTACTTCATTACCAGGTATGCCATTTGGGCAATAAAAAACATTTTCCTTATTTACGTAATGCTCAACATCATAATATAAATACCCTGATAATAATATGATTAAACTATTTTTAAAAGTATAACGATATAAAAAATTATTCAGCTTTCGCTTTCCGGCTATTGCCACACCTTTATTATGAAAATGATAAATAATTTTTTTACCGAACAGTTTCAATATAAATACAATTGGCAAATCTCTATAAAATCCTGGTCCGTTTGAGGTTAAAGTAAAATAGCACAAATCATATTTTTTACTCATCAGCGCTTTTAAAATCTTTATCTGAATCTGGAATAGCTTATAGACTTTTTTCATTCTCCATTTACCCATATCATCACTTATATTCGTTGATGTGGAGGGATTAATGAAATCAGCATCAAATTCACTATTGATCATTTCACTTTCCCGGATGTATTTTCCTACCATAGCTGACCCATGAACAGGCGGTGGAAAATGTAGAATAAAAAGAATGCGTGGTTTCACTATTGCCGAATGTTTATTATAACGCAGAAGAATCCCGAAAACTGAATTCTAATTGCTAATTCGAAAGCTTATGTATGTAACAGGCCTGGCGATCTGTTAGTAAACGTTTATTTTGTACAATAGTATATTAATTCCGAAGAAGTTAATCGCATTTTATATATTTCCTCTGACGAAAACTTTTTAACATAATCATCTTCTGTTACATTAAATCCTGCACTTTTCAATCTGTCCGTATAGTCCCGGCCATACCATCTGACATGATCTTTCTGCCCAAAAGCCTCTTTCCGCTGTTTTTCTGTGGTAAGCGTAAAGTCTTCATACGTTTTTTCTCTGTTGTAATCTATTGGTATTTGAAAAACTCCCCATCCGTCATTCTTCATTACTCTTTTTAACTCTTTCATTGCCAGTATATCATCAGGAACATGCTCCAGAACATGGTTGCAGAGTATAGCATCAAAATAGCTATCTTCAAAAGGAATTTTAGTGATATCAACTTTTATAGCTTTAACCTTCCCGTAACTGTATCCTTCCGGAAATAAATCGCAGGGAACATATTCAATATTTTGCTGTTGAGAGAAAATGTCGTAAAAAGATTTTTCAGGTGCAAAATGCAGCACCCTTATTTTGGTTTTGCTATCAAAAAGATTTGTCTCTGAATTGAGGTATAAAAATAATAATCTGTGTCTTTCTAATGAGCCACATTTTATACATTGGGCATTTTGCCGTTTTACTACGCCGTACGGCCCAAATGTTTCAAAGCTTGATCCGCAAATGGGACAAAAAACTTTATCTCCTTTATATAAATCAAGCATTTTGTGTTCCTGGTAATTTTTGTATTTTTTTATGATAGCATAGGGTACAATTTTTTTGATCGTCTCTTTAATAGGTTTAGTTAAGCTACTCATATTTTATACTTTTAAATTGGGGGTGCTATTAATTTAGTACTAAATAAATATTTATTTAAAAAAATGTTGGGTTATTATGGCTGTGGTGTTTAGTACGGAATGTATTTATATTAAAGTGACTGTATTAGCTAGCGTAAAAATAGCGATTAACTATTTTACTCAAAAAAGATTGTCTAAAAAATTTAAGGAAGTTTTTAAAAGTATTGAATGTCAATCTTGAGCATCAAATTCTAAATTTTAATTTTCCGGTTTTTGGTGAAAATCAAAAAGTGTTGCTGTAAAAATTCCTCTTTCTCTTTTTTTGGTAAGCACCTTCCAGTTCCCAACATAGCGGATAAGAGCCGGCACAAGAAATTCCCCCGCTTTTGTCATTTCCACCTGCATTTGTACATTAAAATCATACACGCCGGCATCATAGCTTAATGAATAATTGCGGGCAGCAATCTCAAATGTTTTATCGTTGAACCACGTAGTCATTTCGTCAATAACCACCCCGCTTTTTATCGCTTTGATCTTAAAAACATAACAACTGGTTTTGTTATATTCCTCCATGTCAATGCTCATATCATATTTATCAGCCATGTCGTCATCAAATATGGCTGTCTTATTTCCTATAAAAGGTAATCCATTAATTTTTTTGCCCGGGTTAAAGAATAATGTTTTTAATTGCTCCTTATGCTTTTCCATTCCGTTTAATCCGTTGGTTGAAAATTCCCTTCCTTTCACAATATTATTTTCGCCGCAAATACTTCCTTTAGTAAAAAAAAGTGCTGCATATAATTCACCCGTGTAGTAATTGAAATTTTTATTTCTATCATAGATATCTCCTGAAGTTGTTTCCTCAAATACCTGCATAGTTCTGCAACTATCATTTCTAAGTTGTCTGGTTCTGCTGTGCAACGCGGCTTTTATATCACCGTTCTTATTTACCATTCTTATGTCATTCAATGCCGTAAATTCCATGATATGGAGGTTGCGAAAGGCTTTATAAAATGTGGTATCATTTTTTACCCTGTCAATAAAGGAAGGAACATTTAATTTATTATTGATCACAATCTCGGAAAGGGTTATAAGTTTACCCTCAACCTCAATAGTAGTATCATTTTTATTTTGCGCCGAAATAGTGAGGGGGAAAAGCAAGAGCGCCCCAACTATGAACTTAAAATACATAGCCGCAATTTACTTCAGAAATGTTGGAGCATCTTTTAAACAGAAATGTTATTTGGGAAACACCATTTTGTAATCCACACTCACGTTCCCCTTGGATATATCGGCCAGCTTTCGCTTAAGAAGCTTTCTTTTTAGGGGTTTTAAATAATCAATAAAAAGCTTACCCTCTATATGATCATACTCGTGCAAAATTACCCGTGCTGTAATCCCGTTAAAAGTTTTTACATGAGGTTGAAAAAGCTCATCAACAAATTCCATAGTTACCTTTTCTTTGCGATATACATCTTCCCTTATTTTTGGAATGCTCAGGCAGCCTTCGTTATAAGCCCAGTCTTCCCCATTAAGTGAAGCTATTCTTGCATTAATGAAAACACCTTTGTATCCTGTATCACCGGGATATTCTTTTAATTCATCTTCATCAAGATTTTCAATTATTTGTATGCTGTCAACTACAAATAAACGTATGTCTCTGTTTACCTGCGGCGCAGCCAGCCCAACACCCTTGCTGTTATACATGGTTTGCCACATATCATCAATAAGTCTGCTTAATTCCGGGTAATCCTGTGTAATATCATTACTTATTTTTCTTAAAACAGGAGAACCATAAGCTACAATAGGAAGAATCATTTATACCTCCAACCCAACAGGGCGAATTTTATGAAAATTAAAATGCGAATTTAAGTTATAGAATGTAAAAATTCACTTTCGGAAATTAAGGTCGGCTTTGCAGATATTCCTGTAACATAATAGTTGCAGCTATCAGGTCAACATTTTTTTTATCACGGCGGTCCTTTTTTTTCATACCCATTTCAATCATTGCCTGCTTTGCCAGTTTAGAAGTATATCTTTCATCAACAGTTTTTAATGGTATGCCGGGGAACTCTTTTTGTAATTTTTTAATAGCTTCTGTAACAAGCGGAGTTGCATGTGTATCAGACTCATCCCAATTTTTTGGCTCACCAATAATTATCAGCTCAACTTGTTCCTGTAAAAAATATTTTTTTAGGAAAGAGATCATTTCCTTTGAATCAATAGTAATTAAGCCCGTAGCAATTATTTGAAAAGGATCCGTAACAGCAAGCCCTGTCCTCTTTCCGCCATAATCTATAGCGATAATTCTTGCCATATTTAATTTCCCAATAAGTAAGGATGGTTATTAATAAATAAATCTGCTATTACAAAGGTGCAAAAGATAACAGACGCGATTCCATTTGTTGTAAAAAATGCAAGGTTAACTTTTGATAAATTATCCGGTTTTACTAAAGTGTGCTGGTAGATCAATAACAAAATAAAAAAACCAACCCCTATCCAATATATCCATCCAAGATGGCCGTAAAATCCGGCCGCAATAACGCATATCGTGGAAAGAAAATGTAATGCCTCAGATACTCTTAAGGCATTCACTTTTCCTAAAACCGAAGGAATAGAGAACAGGTTATTTGCCTTATCAAACTCTTCATCCTGCAGCGCATAAATAATATCGAAGCCGCTTACCCAAAACAAAACGGTAAAGGAAAATAACAAAGGCAGTAGATCAAACATTCCGGTTATAGCAAGATAAGCGCCTATCGGTGCCAGGCTTAAACCCAGTCCCAGCACAAGATGGCTTAGTGCGGTAAATCTTTTTGTATAGCTATAGAATAAAATTACAAATAATGCCACAGGCGATAAAGCGAAACAAATTGTATTAATAAAAAAAGTACAAATGATAAATGCAATACAGTTAACAACAATAAAGATCAGGGCGTTTTTTTCAGAAATAATTCCGGCAGGAATTTCTCTTATCGCAGTACGTGGATTAAGTGCGTCAAATTTTTTATCGAGCCAGCGATTAAATGCCATAGCAGCGCTACGGGCAAAGACCATGCAGAGAATAATCAAACCCAACAGTTTCCAACTTGGTGTAATATAAATGCTCAACGAATTGTGAGTCTTGAGAGCTTCTATTCTCATTTTTTCTGCCGGATACCAATAGCTTCCTAAAAAAAACCCAATCAATGCAAAAGGCATTGCAAAAATCGTATGAGCAAATTTTACAAGAGAGAGATAATTTTTTATTTTATAATTCATTTTATTTATAACCATTTATTTCCCTTTACTCCCATTAATCCCGAAAATCATGGTTCAGACTTTAATACCATAAATCACAGTGCAAAAAATTTAGCTCTTACAACCTCCCACAAAACAATCCCCACGGCAACTGATATATTGAGAGAATGTTTCATGCCAAACTGCGGAATTTCTACACAGCCATCACACATCAAAATTGTTTCTTCCTCAACTCCGGAAACTTCATTGCCAAACACCATGGCAATTTTATCTGCATCTATCTCACTAATTTTTTCTAAAGAAATACTTTTGTCAGTCTGTTCAATAGCAAACACTTTAAAATCATTTTTCTTTAATTCTTCTATGGCCTCTTTGGTTTTTGAAAAATATTTCCACAGTACCGTTTCAGTTGCGCCTAACGCAGTTTTCTCAATTTCTTTTCGCGGAGGCTGGGCAGTATACCCGCAAATATAAATGGCTTCAATTAAAAAAGCATCTGCTGTACGAAATGCGCTGCCCACATTATGCATGCTCCTGATATTTTCCAAAACAATTACCACAGGAATTTTTTCAGAACGCTTAAATTCATCAACAGTTTTCCTGTTGAGCTCATTCATATTGAGTTTTTTAATTTCTGCCTGTACCATTTTGCGCAAAAATACTTCACAATGATTACAAACGCTTAACACAAAAAAGTAAAACGTTATTTTTGCCAGCCCCCTTTAAAGCGGCAGAAACCCTGTAAAGAGTATACTCTTTTTTTACGCCTTTAGGAGATGAGAGCAAAGTTTATGGCCAAATCTGAAAATAAAGAAACTCCATTAATGCAGCAGCATAATGCCATCAAGGCTAAATATCCTGATGCCATATTGTTGTTTAGAGTGGGAGATTTTTACGAGACTTTCGGGCCCGATGCTATTACTACTTCAAAGATATTAGGCATTACACTTACTAAAAGAAATAATGGTTCGCCAACTTCATCAGAGCTTGCAGGCTTTCCGCATCATGCCCTGGATACTTACCTGCACAAGCTTGTAAAGGCAGGCTATCGCGTGGCCATTTGCGATCAGCTTGAAGATCCAAAACTTGCCAAAGGAATTGTAAAACGGGGCGTTACTGAAATGATAACCCCGGGCGTGGCAACGAATGATAAACTGCTTGAACATAATCAGAATAATTTTTTGTGCGGTATACATTTTAATGATGAAAAAATTGGAATAGCTTTTTTAGATATTTCAACAGGAGAATTTTTTATTGCAGAAGGGGATAAAGATTATATCGATAAGCTATTACAGAACTTTCAACCGGCGGAAGTAATTTTTCAGCGCAGTCAGCAAAAGAATTTTAAAAACATTTTTGGCGACAAATTTTACATCTACACCTTAGAAGAATGGATTTTTTCAGAAGTATATGGCAAGGAAAGTTTGCTTAAGCATTTTGGTACACAAAGCTTAAAAGGTTTTGGCGTTGAAGATCTGCAGGCAGGCATTATCGCCGCAGGGGCCGTATTGCATTATTTAAAAGATACGGAACATCCTAATCTTCAACATATAACCTCTCTCCAAAGAATTGACAGGAACGACCATTTATGGATGGATCGTTTTACGATAAGAAATTTAGAATTACTTGGCGGCATTGAAGGTAATAATTCATTGCTTAAAGTGCTTGATAACACTGTTTCGCCAATGGGTGCAAGATTGCTAAAACGATGGCTGTTGCTGCCCTTGACTGATGCAAATAAAATAGAAGAGCGGTCAGGGCTTGCAGAATTTCTAATTAAATCGCCTGATGTACGCAATAAATTATCCCAACACATTAAACAGGCGGGTGATGTGGAAAGACTTGTTAGTAAAATACCTTCAAAAAAAATTAATCCACGGGAAGTATTGCAAATATCCAGGGGGCTGCAACAGGTAAAACTTATAAAGTCAATTTGTGATAATAGTGAAAATGATTATTTGAAAAGATTAGGGGATTCACTTAATCCGTGCAAATACATAAGTGACAAAATTGTAAAAGAAATTGTTGATAATCCGCCCATTGCCGTGAGTAAGGGAAATGTTATAGCAAGATCAGTTGATGAAAGTTTAGATGAGCTGAGAAACATTTCAATCCATGGTAAAGAACACCTGGTTAAAATACAACAGCAGGAAAGTGAACGCACTGGTATTTCGTCGTTACGGGTTGGGTTTAATAACGTATTTGGGTATTACCTCGAAGTAACCAACACTCATAAGTCAAAAGTTCCGCCTGAATGGATACGTAAACAAACTTTAATTAATGGTGAAAGATACATAACACCTGAGCTAAAAGAATATGAAGAAAAGATAACCGGTGCCGAAGAAAAAATGTTGCAGATAGAAAGCCGGATCTTTGAAAAATTATTAAACGAGTTGCAGGATTATATAGCGCCGATGCAGGTTAACGGGCATGTAATGGCTGTGTTGGATTGCCTGTGTTGCTTTGCCAATAATGCCTTGCAGTATAATTATCGAAAGCCTCTTTTGCATAACGATAATATACTGGATTTGAAACAAAGCAGGCACCCGGTAATTGAAAGAAATTTGCCACAAGGCGAAGCTTATATAGCGAATGATATTTTTTTAGATCAGTCTGCCCAGCAAATAATAATATTGACCGGCCCAAACATGAGCGGTAAAAGCGCTATACTGCGACAGGCAGCGCTGATAACCTTAATGGCACACATGGGGAGCTTTGTGCCGGCTGATGAAGCGCTGGTACCTTTAACTGATAAGATATTTACAAGGGTTGGCGCCAATGATAATCTTAGCAGTGGCGAAAGCACGTTTATGGTAGAGATGAATGAGACAGCCAGTATTATAAATAACCTTACGCCAAGAAGTTTAATATTACTTGATGAGATCGGAAGGGGCACATCAACCTATGATGGTATTTCAATTGCATGGAGCATAGTGGAATTTTTACACAAAAGCGCTCATGCGCCCAAAACTTTATTTGCCACACATTATCATGAATTAAATGAACTGGAAAATAAATTACCACGGGTAAAAAACTTTCATGTAACTAATAAGGAAGTGGGTAATAAAATAATTTTTTTGCGAAAACTTGCCCCTGGTGGAAGCGTTCACAGCTTTGGAATTCATGTGGCTAAGATGGCCGGAATGCCAACGTCTCTTATTGACAGGGCTAATGAGATTTTAAAACAACTTGAAGCTAAAAATGCAGATCTTTCCACGGGATTTCAGCAGAACAATTTCAGCAGTGCAGTTAAAAAATTATCAGCCCCTCAAATACAGCTTAGTATTTTTGATGCACACTCACAGGCTTTTGATGAAATAAGAAAAATATTAGAAGCCTTTGACATCAACAGGTTGACGCCTGTTGAAGCCTTGTTAAAACTTCAGGAAATAAAAGAAAAAGTAAAGTAAGGTTTGGACGTACGATGTTATTGGGGCGTACGAAGAAGATGTCTATTGTGGGGAAATATCTTAGTTGGATGAATTAAAAAGTTATAAAATCATCAGCCTCATAACAAGAAATACATAAAGTGATTTGATTTTCTCCAAGTCTTTTCATTCTTTGTGGATTGAACTCCATATTACATTGTTGATCATATTCATAAAGAAACCAAATTGATATATCGTCTCTATTAATACCAATATTTTTCAATTGATCATATTTATTTTCAAGAATGTCCAGGAAATTATTTATGAAGTCAAAATAATTATCTTCTGGGGATACGGTCTTGGTAAATTCCCAGATTGATGGGATTTTCTCAAATTTATTGTCTAATGGTACTTCTACATTTAGGACTGTGGTAATTGCATTGAAAGTTTCAATACTTGGTTGAAATGAAATTTTAAGTGAATAGAAAGCTTGCCCTAACATTGCCTCGAATTATGTTTACAACTGAAGTTATTCACCCAATTACATCGTACATCAAACATCGTACATCGTACTTTCCCAAGTCAAACATTCACCACCTGCACAGCAGTCCCATAACACAACACTTCAGTAATTCCGCTCATTACTTCATTAGCATCATAGCGAACATTAATGATCGCATTGGCGCCCCGGTCATTAGCGTGTATTAGTAACTGGTCATAAGCCTCCTGTCGTGCCCTTTCACAGAGTTCAACGTAGATTGATAACTTGCCACCTACTAAACTTTGAAGTCCTCCGGCGATATTGCCAAACACACTTCTTGATCTTACTGTAATACCACGAACCAGTCCTAAATGCTTGGTAATTCTGAAGCCTTCCAATTGATTGCTTGTTGTAATTAGTTGCGGATCTACCATAACTGTATGATTTTAAGGGCGCAATTTAACATTCTTTTTCCGTGCATTTAGCCATGGCAGCATATTTGTTATTGGTAGTTCGTAATTTGCAGGCTTTAAAAACACCATCACAAGCAATACAATATTTATGTTACAAACCGCAGAAGACATCCGGCTACTTAATGAGCGAATTACTTATTCAGCCGGCTTTGTTGATAAGATACATAGTGAATTAAGTAAAGCTATAGTTGGCCAGAACCATATGATTGAAAGGCTACTGATTGGCTTGTTGAGTAACGGCCATATTTTGCTTGAAGGCGTTCCTGGACTTGCTAAAACGCTTTCCATAAAATCCCTTGCCCAAACTATAAATGCCAAATTCAGCAGGATACAATTTACACCTGATCTTCTGCCGGCTGATGTTACCGGCACGATGATCTATAACCAGCAGAAAAATGAATTCATGGTTCGTAAGGGCCCCATATTTGCCAATTTTATTTTAGCAGATGAAATAAACAGGGCGCCTGCCAAAGTACAAAGTGCATTGCTGGAAGCTATGCAGGAAAGGCAGGTAACCATCGGTAATTCTTCTTACAATCTTGAGGAGCCATTTCTTGTTTTGGCAACGCAAAATCCAATTGAACAGGAAGGCACTTATCCGTTACCCGAAGCACAGGTTGACAGGTTCATGTTAAAGGTTGTTATTGACTATCCAACCAAGAGTGAAGAGCAGCTTATCATCAGGCAAAATGTGCAGGGATTAAAGCTGTTAACGATTAATCCTGTAGTTTCTACAAATGAAATTCTTGGAGCAAGGGAATTAGTAAGACAGGTTTACATGGATGAAAAAGTTGAGCAATATATTTTAGATATTGTATTTGCCAGCCGCTACCCCGATAAATATAATTTGCCAAAACTAAAGCCCTTGATAGGCTTTGGCGGTTCACCAAGGGCAAGCATTAATCTTGCTTTGGCATCCAAAGCTTATGCATATTTAAATAAGCGTGGATATGTAATTCCTGAAGATGTAAGAAATATTTGTAAAGATGTGTTGCGCCACCGCATTGGCTTAACTTATGAGGCCGAGGCCGAAAATGTAAATGTTGAAATGGTTATTGCGGAGATATTGAGAGTGGTGAATGTGCCGTGAAGAAAGTTAACAGAGGGCAGTTGTCAGTTGGCAGATATTGTAAATATTATTTAATCATTCTAAATATTTCTATTGAGTTCTTATAAAAATTTGGAAGGCTGGAAAAAATCAATGCATTTAGTAAAAGATGTTTATTTGATTGTTAAAAAGTTTCCCAAAGAAGAATTATATGCGCTTACCTCTCAAATAAAAAGAGCTGCTGTATCAATACCCGCCAACATTGCTGAAGGTATTGGCAGAAATTATAAAAAGGATACTATTCAGTTTTTACATATTTCCCGTGGCTCTTTATATGAATTAGAAACTTTAATGATCATCGCAGAAATGACAGGATTTATTAATTCAGAAGATTTAAATATTATTTCGAATAATCTTGATGAATGTGGAAGAATTCTCAATGGACTTATTTCTTATTATGAAAAATCTGATTTAAAATAATTAAAACTGCTGACAACTGTCAACTGTCAACCGACAACTTCTATGCTTTCAATACCTGAAATATTAAAAAAAGTAAAAGAGCTGGAGATCATCAGCCGTAAGCTTACTACACATATGTTTACGGGTGAATACCATTCTGCATTCAAGGGGCGGGGGATGAGCTTTAGAGAAGTGAGGGAATATTCTCATGGTGATGATGTGCGGTTTATTGATTGGAACGTAAGTGCCCGGTACTCTCATCCTTTTACAAAAGTTTTTGAAGAAGAGCGGGAGCTAACGGTTATATTATTAGTAGACGTGAGTGCCAGCGCTTTATTTGGTACTACCAATCAGCGGAAAAAAGATATGATAACTGAGATTGGTGCGGTACTTACTTTTAGTGCGGTTAGTAATGATGATAAAGTTGGCGTAATATTTTTTAGTGATAAAGTAGAAAAATATATACCACCAAAAAAAGGAAAACAGCATGCCTTATATATTGTAAGGGAATTGCTTACCGCAGAACCAAAAAGAAAGGGAACCAATCTTAATGAGGCTTTCAAATTTTTTAATAAGATGTCGCATCATAAAAATATTGGTTTTATTATGAGTGACTTTTTGGATGATAACTATGAGGACAACCTGAAGGTGATGGGGAAAAAGCATGATGTAATTGGATTAAAAGTGTATGATAAAATGGAGATGCAATTGCCTGAAATCGGAATGTTGCAGGTGCAGGATATTGAAACAGGAAAGATCAAATGGCTCGACACGGGAAACTCAATGGTGCGCTATAATTATCAGCAAAATTTTTTAAAACAAAGCGAGCTGGTTAAAAATAATTTTAAAAAGGCAGGCGCCGATTTACTGCATATCCGTACCGATGAAGATTATGTAAAAATTTTACAACAATTTTTTATAAAGCGAAGCTGATCCATTCTATGAATTTTAAAATGATGCAATTTACACATGACATTTTTGAAAGCTAATAAGGTATACGTCGCAGTATGTTCAGGCATTTTTTTAATGTTATCATTTGTTACTAATGCACAAGGTCCCCGGTTAACTACAGAAATAAATAAGCAGGATATAATAATTGGCCAACCACTGAAAATTAAAGTAGAAACTAATATTCCCGTAAATACGTATAAATTGAACTGGCTGGATATTCCTGATAGCATTGCCCACTTCGAAGTTATTGAACGATCAAAAATAGATTCATCTCAAAGTGATGGAATGCTCAAGGTTTTCCAGGTTATTACGTTAACCAGTTTCGATTCAGGCCAAAGAACTATTCCTTCATTCCCCGTGAATTTCCATCCTTTAACTAACGGTGCCGCAGTTAACTTATTTACAGACTCCATTCGTGTGAATGTTTCATTTTCACCTATGGACAGCGTCAAAACTTTTCATGATATTAAAACCATTATTGAAGTTGAGGACAAGTGGCCTTTGTGGATGTGGATCGCAGCAGGATTTTCCCTGATCTTATTAATTTTTCTGATCTGGTATCTTGTTAAAAATTTACGAAAAAAGAAGCAACAGCCGTTATTTGCCTCCAAGCTTTCACCATTGGAAGAAGCAATTAAGTCATTAAATGAATTACAAAAACAACAGTTGTTAATGAAGCAGGAAACAAAGCAATTCCATAGCACGCTGAGCGAAATTTTTAAAAGATATATTTCACGAAAAACAAATTCAAACTTGCTTAATCTTACCTCGGAAGAAGTGTTATTAAAACTGGATGAGCTTAACATTAGTAAAGAAAATATTGCAACAGCCGCAGGTAATTTAAGAATGGCTGATGCTGTAAAATTTGCAAAATATCTTCCGGGAAATGCGGGAAGTGAAGAGGCCTTTTTAAATACTAAACAAGTTATTCAGCAAATTGATCAATCAATTATAAATATTAAAAGTGATATTTGAATTTTTCCAGGATATAACCTTTAGCGAGCCGGGATTTTTTTATCTTTTGGCGCTTCTTCCATTGTTAATAGTTTGGAAAATATTTAAAGGGAAGCAGCAGCGGGCTTCATTACCGATTTCATCAACAGCCGGATTGGAAAATATTTCTTCATGGAAAAATGCGTTGCAAAATATTCCATTCGTGTTGCGCCTGCTGGCATTAACTTGTATTATACTGGCACTCGCCAGGCCGCAAACTACTAATGACGAACAGCAGACAGAAGGCGAAGGAATAGATATCATTTTGAGTATAGATGTAAGCGGCAGCATGACGGCTCAGGATTTTATACCAAATCGGTTAGAAGCTGCAAAAAAAGTAGCGGAAGACTTCATTGATCACAGAACTGCTGATAAAATTGGCATTGTAATTTTTTCAGGCGAAAGCTTTACGCAATGCCCGTTAACAACAGATCATACTGTGCTAAAATTACAGATCGAACAAATAAGAAATGGCTTGCTCGAAGATGGTACTGCCATAGGCTCAGGTCTTGCAACAAGCGTTGACAGGTTGCGGAACAGTAAAGAAAAAAGTAAAATAATTATTCTTTTAACCGACGGGATTAACAACGGCGGACTCATTGATCCGTCAACTGCCCTGGAAATTGCCAAGGCTTACAAAATTAAAGTTTATACCATAGGTGTGGGCACTGATGGTTATGCTTCCACTCCGATCAATACTCCTATGGGGGTGGTTATGCAAAATGAAAAAGTAGCCATCGACGAAAAACTTTTACAAACAATTTCACATGAAACCGGTGGCGCTTATTTCAGGGCAAAAGATAATGAGGGGCTTAAAAATATTTATGACCAAATCGATATCCTGGAAAAATCAAAAGTACAGATCACTATTTATCATCGCTATACTGAACAGTTTTATCCATTTGTTTTTGCAGCATTGGCTTTTCTTCTGTTGGAAGTGATCTTAAAGTTTACAATCTTTAAAAAGTTCCCATAGCATTCTAAAATCTAAATCTTAAACGCTATACATGATCGCCATAGTTTATAAATCTACCGGCAGTTGGTATAAGGTTAAAACTGAAGAGGGGAAAACATTTAATGCCAGGGTGAAAGGCAAGTTTAAAATAGACAGCATAACTTCTACAAACCCAATAGCAGTAGGTGATAAGGTAAAGATTGAAATGGAAAATGAAGAGGAAGGCTCAGTAGTGATCAATGAAATATCTGACAGAAAAAACTACATCACACGCCAGTCGCCTCACAATAAAAATCAACACCATATAATTGCGGCAAACCTTGATCAATCTTTATTATTTGCCACACTCAAAGATCCCAAAACATCACAGGGTTTCATTGACCGTTTTTTAATTGCTTCAGAGGCGTATCATGTGCCTGCCATAATTGTCTTTAATAAATCAGATCTGCACCGCAAAAAGGAACTGGAAAAATTTAATGAAGTAAGATCAATTTATGAAACGATCGGTTACAAAGTTCTGTCAATGAGCATTGCTGATAATACAGGCATAAAAGAATTGAAGCATCTTTTAAAAGATAAGGTTACTCTGTTGACAGGGCATTCGGGAGTTGGTAAATCTTCATTTATTAATATTCTGTTTCCTGAGCTTACCTTAAAAACCCAGGACGTAAGCGGATGGAGCGGTAAAGGTTTGCATACCACAACTTTTGCTGAAATGTTTGATCTTCCATTTGGCGGCCAAATTATTGATACACCAGGTTTACGTGAATTTGCATTAATGGACATTCCAAGGCAAGAGCTATCCCATTTTTTTACCGAGATGAGAGCTTTAATAAATGATTGCCAGTTTAATAATTGCTTGCATATTGAAGAACCGGGCTGCGCCGTGAAATCAGCAGTAAACGAAGAAAAAATAGCTATAGACCGGTATATTAGTTATCGTAACATTTTAGATTCAATAAAGGAGAAAAGCTGGTAGATGGTAAGAGTTGTCAGTGGTCAGTTGCCAGCAATTGCCGCAAGGTATATCTTACCAACAACTGACAACGATCAACTAACAACGAATTAATACGCCATTTGTTTTAAAAACTTTGCAACTTCCAACACTGCGTCATTTTCTTTTTGTATCCCTTTAATGGTATGTGGCAGAATAGAAACCCCGTTAAAAATATTATAGTGCAGCGTTAAGAAATAATTCTTATACTGAAAGTCCCAGTCTAATGTATCTGCATCGTCAACCTGGTTTAAGAAAGTAACATTTAATTGATCTGTAAGCGCATCTGCGATGAGATAGAATTTTGAAATTCCGCAGTTATCATCAATAACGGCTTCGGTTCCACCGTATTTAGTGGTTAAATGGTATGACATTGGATTTTAGTTTTATAGGATTTTAAAATTGGATTAATTATCGAAAACTAACGTGATCAGGAATTAAATTTCTTTGCATTCTTCACAGCTTTCATCGCTTTCTTATCACCTGATAATATTTTTTCAGCACCAACATTTTTACCATTTGTCGGGCAGCCGGTTTTGTTATTTCTAAACAGGGAACAACCTGAAAGAACGCCAACAGAAAATAATACTATCAGAAACTTCTTCATTCTAAAACTGATATTAAGATGTAAAAATCCTGATTAATGTTTAAATAAATCGCTAAACTTCTTTATACCAGCTTGCATACATCAAGTAGTTTTCAGCTATCCGGTTTATTTCGCCGCTTATCATTTGTCGCGGCGTATCTTTTATTCTCTTTGCCGGAACGCCTGCATAAATACTGCCTGCCTCAATAATTGTATTTTCAAGAACCACAGAACCGGCAGCAATAATGCAATTATTGCCTATATGCGCATGGTCCATAACAATAGCGCCCATACCAATTAGTACATTGTCTTCTATAACGCATCCATGTACAATTGCATTGTGTCCAATACTAACATTATTTCCAATAACGGTTTTTGCTTTTAAATAGGTACAATGGATAATTGCTCCATCCTGAACATTAACTTTATTACCGAGGCGTATACTATTAACATCGCCTCTTATAACTGCATTGAACCAAATGCTGCAGTCGTTTCCCATAATTACGTCACCTGTAACAGTAGCGTTGGGGGCAATGTAGCAGTCGCTCCCAAATTCAGGAGACATTCCTTTTACAGAAAGTATAAGAGGCATACTTAAAATTTTATTTGTAAAGAATTATTCTCTGCCAGGTTTATACATCTATAACATAAACAGAAAATGTTTGCCTGTAAACTTAATAATGTTTTGTGATTTTAGTTGCGCTCTTTGCAGCGCTTAATCTATAAAACTTGAAAACAAGAGCGAAGTATATATCCGATAGGCAAATAGAAATCCTACCATCAATTTATTACTAATTTTATAAGATGATTGATATTTCAAAAGAAATAAAATTTAAAACGGCAAGAAGCGGCGGCAGTGGCGGGCAGAATGTAAACAAGGTAGAAACTATGGTTGAAGGCTATTTTAATATTAATGCCTGTGATTTACTTACCGCTGAGCAAAAATTATTGTTGCTTCAAAAGCTTGCAAATAAAATAACCAGTGGAGGATTGCTACAGGTAAAAAGCCAAACTGAAAGATCGCAATTGGGGAATAAGGAACTCGTGATAAAAAAAATGAATCTTATTATAAAGCAAGCCTTGATACTACCTAAAAAAAGAAAACGTACCAGGCCATCTGCTGCGGCAAAAGAAATGAGAATTATCAGTAAGAAACAAAAAGGGGAGATAAAATCAGGCAGAAAGAAAGTAAATCCACATTCAAATTTTTAGAGAAACATTCCAAAACTCAGGTTTTGAATTAAAATATAATTTTTTGATGCGATTAATTGTAAGGACATCATTCAAATTAGGAAATATAAATTAAGCAAGTAAATTTGGTTTAAATATTTCAAGTACTTGAGCATTAAAAAATTAGCGGGGCAAACTGTTTGGTATGGCGCAAGCTCTATCGCCGCAAGGTTTTTAAATTACCTGCTAACTCCGTATCTCACGGGCGTTTTGGCCATTTCAAGCTACGGAGAAATGAGCCTTGTGTATGCGGCTATTCCTTTTTTAAATGTGATTTTTACCTACGGCTTAGAAACTGCATATTTCAGATTTTCGCAGAAGGAAGAATTTAAAAAAGATATTTACAGCACGGCATCCTTATCCATATTAGTAAGTACTTTTTTTTTAACCGCTTTATTAATATTCTATCATACCACGGTTGCACATTGGCTGAGGTTAGATGATTATCCCGAGTTTATTACTTATAGCGCAATTATTATAGCGCTTGATACCTTATCTACCTTACCTTTTGCCAGGCTGCGGCAGCAAGGCCGGCCACGGAAGTTTGCATTAATCCGCATAACCAATATCTTAATTACAATCGGGTTAACATATTTTTTTATTTCTGTTTGCCCCCGGCTAGTTTCAAATGATCCAGGTGGTGTTGTTGCAAAATATTATAAGAGAGATTATGGAGTTGGTTATATTATTATTGCAAACCTTATCGCCTCCGCATTTACTTTATTGTTCTTATGGAAAGAATTTTTTTCCATTACCTGGAAATTCAATTCCCTGGTTTGGAAGCGAATGATGATCTATTCATTGCCGTTAATAATTGCCGGTTTTGGCGGCATGATAAATGAAACTTTCGACAGAATAATGCTTGGCTGGTGGGCGCCTGTGCATACCGTGGAAGCGGCCAAAAACGAGGTGGGCATTTACAGCGCATGTTACAAGCTCTCTATTTTAATAAGTCTTTTTATACAAGCTTTTCGTATGGGCGCCGAGCCCTTTTTTTTCAAGCAGGCCGATGGCAATAATCCGCAACGAACCTATGCAAGAGTGATGAAGTTTTTTGTGATAACCATTACGGTTATGTTTCTTGTGGTAGCGCTATATTTAGATATATGGAAATATTTTCTTCGTAATGAAAATTATTGGGCTGGTCTTAAAATAGTTCCTATACTGCTTTTGGCAAATATGTTTCTTGGCATTTATTACAACCTTTCTATATGGTATAAACTCACGCATAAAACAATCTCCGGCGCATATATAACCCTGGTAGGCGCTTTGATAACTTTAATAATAAATTATTTTTTTATCCCTTATTTCAGCTACATGGCTTGTGCATGGGCAACATTTTTTTGTTATGGAAGTATGATGGTGCTCTCTTACGCCTGGGGGCAAAACCATTATAAAATTCCTTATGCAACTAAAAAGCTTTGTGCTTATATCGTGATTGTAGTATTGCTGTTTTTTGTACATAAAACACTAACGCATTTTTTTGCCGGCAGTACTATAAATTTTGCTGTAGCAACTATTCTATTGTTTGCATATGTCGTATTTGTATTTAGGGTAGAAAGAAAAGAATTTGCTGCTATAACTCAAAGAGCAAGAGGCAAAAGTTAGGATCATGATTTGACCGATTTATCTTTTTAATGAATAAACAATCAGAAAAACATGCGTGTTTTTTTATTAAAATTTCCCTGATCTTTTTAATTTTTATTTTTGGCCATTGACAATTGACTATTGAAACAGTTCCTTAAAAAAATATTAGGCCCCTTATTAACACGGCTTGCATCTAATGCTTCTGAACCTGTTAAACAGGAAGTATTTAAATCTTTAAGCGGGCTTTTACGTAATCTCAGGTCATTTAAGGGGAAAAAAGGAATAAGGTTAAATGTCGATTTTTCTACCGATAAATTTATTATTCTTAGCGATCATCATAAAGGCAATAAAGATCATGGGGATGACTTTGCCAACAATGAGCCTAATTATCTAGCAGCCCTTGAGTATTATTTATTAAATGGCTTTACCTATATTAATCTTGGTGATAGCGAAGAACTCTGGAAGTATACACCAGAGGAGGTAATTTCAAAAAACATTCTTGCGCTGCGGGCAGAAGCAAAATTTCAGGAGCATCAGCGATACTATAAAACATTTGGCAACCATGATATCATCTGGAAAAATGAAATGGACGTAGATAAGTGGTTTAAAAATATTTTTACTTTACCCCTGCCTGTTTTAGAAGGTATTTTATTAAACACTTTTATTGGCACGAAGCCGCTTTCCATTTTCCTCACTCATGGCCACCAGGGCGATAAATTAAGCGATAATAATTCTCTAAGCACATGGCTTGTAGCCCATATATGGCGGCCATTACAGAGGTACCTCGAGATAAATGTAAATACACCTGCAAAAGATTTTAGGCTTAGAGATAAGCATAACATCATGATGTATGAATGGAGCAGTCGCAAAGAAAATTTATTGCTTATAACAGGCCACACCCATAAACCCGTATTTGCAGCGGGCAAGTATTCTGACCATGCTAATAATAAAATAGAGGATAGCCTTCCAGGTGAAAAGAAAGTTAATTTAAAGCCGTCCTATTACAATAGCGGCTGTTGCTGTTACAATGATGGCGACATTACAGGTATAGAAATAGCCCACGGGAAAATCAGCCTAATAAAGTGGCATCTGGAAAAGAATGTCTCCGCCAGAATAGTATTAGAAGAAGCATCACTGCAACAGGTAATTACAGACTTATCTTAAAGTTTTTTTTATCTTTTAAAATATTCTTCCTCCTCAATCGTCTGCATATAAAATGGAAGAAGCATTACGCATAGCTGCATCAATGAGTGATGATAAAAAAAATAATACCGCCGAAACTATAAAAAGCTACAGCAGGCGCCTGCTAAATTTTATAAAAAAGAGAGTGGCTAATAATGAAGATGCGGAGGATATTTTACAGGATGTTTTTTACCAGTTTGCCGGAAATACAAAGCCGATTGAACAAATAACAGCCTGGCTTTTTAGAACCGCAAGAAATAAGATAACTGATAACTACAGGAAAAGAAAACCTGAGCTGCTGGAAGATATTTTTTCTGGTACTGATGAGGAAGGGGAATTTTCATGGAATGAAGTATTATTTTCTGACACTGCGAACCCTGAAACAGAATACCTGAGAAGCCTTTTCTGGACCACACTGCAGAAAGCTCTTGATGAATTGCCTGAAGAGCAAAAAAATGTTTTTGTTCAACATGAACTGGAAGACATTCCTTTTGAAAAAATCTCCGGGCAAACCGGTGTTCCTGTCGCTACGCTGATCTCAAGAAAGCGCTATGCCGTTCTGCATTTAAGAGAAAGACTTGCCATTTTAAAAGATGAATTATTAAATTTTTAAAATAAATTATTATGTATAACAATAAAAGATTTTGGTTTCGTAAAGGATTAATGTTTTTTCTCCTTTTTGTTGGGGGAGTATTGCTTTTTAGTTTTATAGTTATGTCTGTGTGGAATGCCATTTTACCAACCGTCCTGCATGTATCAACCATCACATTTGTACAGGCATTAGGTATATTAATATTATCTAAAATTTTATTCGGCGGCTTTCGTGGTGGCTGGCGCGGAAGGCATGGAAGAATGCACAGTATACAGCAAAAATTAGCCGCAATGACACCTGAAGAAAGAGAAAAATTTAAGGCTGAATGGCGGAACAAATGCAGCAGGTGGGGGAAAAGAGAGCCTGAAAATACATCTTCTGCTGCAGAAGGTTGAGTTCGTTTCCACTTCTTCCACAGGGAAAATTTATGTGAAGGTTTTTAAAATATTTATTATGAATGATAAGGCAACCAACATCTTTGTGTTTAAAACAAACATCAGGTACAAGAAACATATCAGTGCCGTTCGCAGCCGCATAGAGGCAGAACCCCAGATCATAAAATGGAATGTTGATCTTCATGATATTGATAAAATACTCAGGATAGAATCACTGGACCTGCAGCCTGCAATTGTAGAAGACCTGGTAAGAAAAGCGGGATACTATTGTGAAGAATTAAAAGACTGAACATACCCAAATAACTATTTTTTTGCCTCTTTCAGATAAACAATTTTATTAATTAATTTGTTTTACCTGTAAAAGAATCCCGATGAGTAAAGCAAAGAAAAAAGTGTCAAAAAAGAAGGATCCTTGTTGGGAAGGTTACGAACAAGTTGGGATGAAAATGAAGAAAGGAAAACAAGTTCCCAACTGTGTACCTCAAAGTAAGAAAAAGAAATAGTTACATACTCTTTTTCGAGAGAGCATAAAGAACCTTTTTATCCTCCTCAGTTAATATTTTGCTACTATCAATCTGCAGAAAATGACGTTTAAAAGCCTGTATGGCAGCAGAACTATCTTTTATATTATACCCGACTATACGTAAATTTTCAAGTGCATTAAAAACTGGCGGAACCAAAACACCTGTAGTATCGTACCACAGCCCAAAACCATTACCCGCCAATATTTTCCAGGGAAAATAAACATTGGGATCAACTTTTCTCGAAGGTGCAATATCCTCATGCCCGATAAAATTTGCCGGTGGAATATTGTATTGATTTTTTAGGGCTGTTAGTACCGTTAACAAAGCATTTATCTGGGTAACCGGAAATGAATCAAAGCCATTATTATCCAGCTCAATGCCTATGGACGAAGAATTTACATCAGTGAGATTTCCCCAGGTTCCTGCGCCTGCATGCCATGCCCGCAGATAGTCGTTAAGCATATGGTGAACCGTGCCATCTTTACAAATTACATAATGTGCACTTACCTCAGTGTGTTTAAGTGTAAAAGTTTGTAACGTTTGCTTACAGCTATTTTGGGCCGTGTGGTGTATAATTACAAAATTAGGTTTGCGCATTCCGAAGTTGGTAGTGCCAACCCAACCAGGGGCTGTTAAAAATGAATCTTTAATTGGATATTCTCTAAATTGCTTTGCAAATTCCTTTACCTGTTTTTTATATATTTTATTGGCTACAGAATATTTTCCGGGACTGCAGGAAAAAATAAGACCAACAATAATCAGGGCAGAAAAAACTCGTATCGTCATTGTTTATATTTAGCGTGTTTGTAAATATTGTTGCAAACAAATAAACAGCCACAAAATACGCAAAGGTTTTCACCGTTCTTTGCCATACTTCATCCCGGCCGTTCCGGAAAAATTAATAATAAAGACAATACTGAACCCTGCTTGCGATAAAAATACTTTTCATTTAAATTAGCATTTGTCTTAATTAAAATAGTGACCGGTTTGATAATTTTAGCATTATGATGAATGGTGAAATAATTTAATTGTGCAACTTAAATATGTATTATCGGCAATCACAAAATTGTATAAATCTTACCCAAAGTTGTGTAACAGCCAGTAATGTTCGTATAGCTACTTTTGTTATCAAATAAAAACATAAAATGAGAACTCTAAAAAGCCAAAGCGCTCAAATCAGAATCGCACAAAATTGCGGAAATGCAAACTGCACTTGCGAAATATGTACTTGCGAAAATTGCACATGTGGTTCCGCAAGTAATAGTAAAGACCGCAACTGTGGCTGATTGTGCAAAACACAAAAGCCGTTCATACAAACGCTTTTTATAAAATCATAAAAAAAATTAAATTAAATAAACCAAACATGAAAAAGATTATAATTGTCATCGTCGTTGCTTTTTCTTCATTGACATCTTTTTCGCAAACTGATACAACAAGGGTTGAACAATATTGCGAAGTAATTGCTACGCCGCGTTTGCTTAGTAATAAAGTAACGTTGGAAATTAATTATGGAGAAGAAAAAAGTATCTGGAAAGACAACAGGCTTAAATCTGATGAAGGAAAGCTAAAAAAATTCAATTCTGTTATTGACGCTTTAAATTATATGGGCAAAGAAGGTTGGGTATTCGTGAATGCTTTTCCTGTACTAACCGGAACTTCCCAGATATATCATTACGCATTTAAAAAATCTTTTTTAAAGTCTGAAATAGCGGAATAACAAATGAAATGATAGTGTCTTTTGTTACCGGGCATTGGTTGCATCACCTGAATATCATCAAAGAAAAATATTTAAATAATGTTCGGTCTGATGGTGTTTTTTAATTTAATAGCTGCTGGCTTTATCCAATAATTCCAATGCATTTCTATCTAACTTGTGGCGAACTGCATTTATTTAAAGCGTTGCCATGTCTATTACAAATCTATACCTCACATCACCCTTCAGCATCCTCTCATAACTCTCATTAATATCTTTTATATCTATCACTTCCACATCCGATACAATGTTATGTTCGGCACAGTAGTCCAGCATTTCCTGTGTTTCAGGTATACCACCAATTAATGAACCGGCAAGGCTTCTTCTTTTAAAAATAAGATTGAAAGCAGGTATGTGGGCAGGTTCCGGCGGAGCGCCAACACACACCATAACACCGTTAGTTTTTAGCATATGCAGATAATTATTATAATCATGCGGAGCTGAAACGGTATCTAAAATAAAATCAAAATAATCATGTACTGATTTTGCCTGCTCCTTATCAGATGTTAAAACAAATTTGTGAGCGCCTAATCTTTTTGCATCTTCCTCTTTTGATGGAGAGTGACTGAGCATTGTAACTTCTGCACCAAAAGATACAGCCAGCTTTACACCCATATGGCCCAGGCCGCCAAGCCCAAGAATACCCACCTTATGGCCCTTACCAATTTTCCAGTGCCTGAGTGGAGAGTAAGTTGTTATTCCTGCACAAAGGAGCGGTGCCAAACCTTCCAGCGGAAGCTTATCCGAAATTGTGAGAACAAAATCTTCGTGAGCTAAAATTTGTTTACTGTAGCCGCCATAGGTTACGCCGCTGCCATCTTTTTCCCGGCCGTTAAAAGTGCCTACCATGCCATTGAGACAATATTGCTCAAGCCCTTCTTTACAATTATCACATTCCCGGCAGCTATCTACCAAACAACCAATGGCTGCAAGATCACCCTCTTTAAACTTTTTTACATGAGAGCCGACTTTGGTTACACGCCCAACAATTTCATGTCCCGGAACTGCAGGATAAATAGTGCCGCCCCATTCGTTACGAACAGTATGAAGATCGCTGTGGCAAACACCGCAATACAAAATATCTATTTGAACATCATGTGGTTTTGGCTCCCGTCTTTCAAATGTCCAGGGAGTAAGTGGAGTTGTTGCTGACTGTGCAGCATACGCTTTAGTTTGTGCCATAATTTTTTTCTAAGTCAACAAAAGTACGGCCAAAAAGTTGGCGGGTGTTTATAAATAACTTTACTTTTTTTAAAATAGCACGAAACTGTTTCTCTGCAGACAATTATTATTAAACCATTCTGGATATAAGTTTGTAACTGTAATAAAAAAGTTATGGCATTACTCTTCGAACCATTAAAAATACGGGGGATTGAATTCAAAAACAGGATAGCGGTATCGCCAATGTGTGAATACTCCAGCATTGATGGCTTTGCCAATGACTGGCATTTTGTACACCTTGGGAGCAGGGCAGTTGGGGGAGCCGGATTAATACTTACAGAAGCTACTGCGGTATCTCCTGAAGGAAGAATAACATTATCTGACCTTGGGCTCTGGAAAGATGAGCATATTGTTGAATTGAAGAGGATAATCAGGTTTATTGAGGCACAGGATGCAATACCAGGAATACAGTTAGCGCATGCCGGCCGCAAGGCGAGCCATCATATTCCGTGGGAAGGAGGTGCTGCCCTTAAACCTGAAGAAAATGCCTGGGAAACATTTGCACCCAGCGCCGCAGCATTTAAAGAAGGTGAGCCAATGCCAAAAGCAATGACCAAAAAGGATATTGCCAAAACTATTGCCGATTTTAAAGCAACGGCTGTAAGAGCAATTGAAGCAGGCTTTAAATTAATTGAGAT
>JBDSFG010000321.1:0-5704 GCA_039919615.1 Ginsengibacter sp.
TATTTCGGCTATGGAGGATCAGTTTATAAAAAAAAATTGAGAAAAATTTGTCGCTGCCTGTATGCCTGGCCGCCGCAGTGATGCCCGGTTTTTTGAGCAGTTGAATTGAAACAAGATGTTTCGTGAAGGACAAGAAACACTGCAGGGAGCCTTTGATCCATATAACATGTTTCAGCATAAATGAATAACTTTATTCAATGAAAGAATTAGCTTCATACATATCTATTAATCCTGAAATACGATTTGGAAAGCCTTGTATTGCAGGTACCCGGATTGCCGTTTCCGATATTCTTCAGTGGCTTGCATCAGGGATGGACGTCATTGAAATACTGCAGGATTATCCGGGTTTAAAAGGAGATCATATTAGGGCGGCATTAACATTTGCAGCCGACAGGGAATCAATGATAAAAATTATAGCCGCATAAAATGAAGCTGCTCCTGGATGCAAATATTTCATGGAGGTTAGCAAATAAATTAAAAATTTATTTTGATGATTGTACGCATGTTGATCATGTTGAATTAGCAGTACCGGCAAGGGATATTGAAATTTGGGAGTATGCGTTTAATTTTAAAGATAGAAGCGTGAGTTTATGAATTAACGGTAATAAATTACTTAGCTCTGCAGAAACTCTACCAGTTCATTAATAATTTGCCGGTAGGTATTGTTGTTGAGTGTAGCTATCTTTTTTATAAGCAATGTTGTTGCTATTACTCCAACTTTTTCATAAACTACAACGGATACTTTAGGTAAATATCCATCTTGTAAATGGCTGTTATCAATACTTACGCCTTTGGTGCCTGTATTGCTGGTGAGAGGAAGGTACAATATATCTTTAAAACTATTAGGCTTAAGCAATAAAACAGGTCTTACTTTGGCTACAGTAGCATCGGTAAAATAAATGTTTGCTAAATGTATCTCACCTACCATTTTGAATAGTCTTCATTATCCTGTATAGGTGTACTTAAATTCGTGGCAGGGAGTTGCTGTAACTCAGCATCAGTAAAAAATTCTATTTGCTGGTTATAATTCTTACCGGCAGGAATAATAATAATTTGGAGGTCTATACCTTTTAACTCATCAGGTATGTTAAGCTGTAATTGATTTGTGTTCGTGCTGCTATGTATGGTAAGTCCTAACATGCCTCAAAGATAAATAAAAGCAATCATTGGCAAACAATTTAGCGCTCCAAATTTCATGACCACCTTTCGTGATCCGGCAGCGGTTGATAATGCAGAGTCTCAGCCATTAAACGCAGTTGAAGAAAAATCATCGGCGCTTAAACTTTATCCTAACCCAGGCAATGGCCAATTTATGGTTGACCTGCATCTTGCAGAAAAAATAAATACAACTGCTAAGCTTCAATTAATTGATATAACCGGCAGGACAGTTTATGTTCAAAGTGCTACTATCAATAATGGTGTATTGCAAAAGAAGGTTTCTATTTCTTCGCTACTTTCTTCAGGTATTTACACGGTTGAAATAATAGCGAATGGTAAAAGCTATTTTGCAAAATTGATGTACGGGAAATAAGATTGTTATAATTCAGGAAATCCTGTCATTATTAAATGGCGGGGTTTTTCTTTTATTGTTTCGGGTGTAAATAGTAAAGCAGCTTTCGTATTTTTTAATGTTTTTAATTCATACAAAAAGTAAATCGAATGTGCAAATAAAAATACCCTCACTGGCGCAGATATGCGATGCTGGCTTCGTGCGGTTGGGTATATGTGCCTTAAGAAAGCTTGAAACAATTAAAGTGTCTAACATTATAATTTTTAAAAGTCCTTTGCTCCATAATAATCTATTGCACTGCTGTGTTTCCACTCCCCGGCCCTTGATAAAATCCGGCTTCTACAGGATTGTAATGTATGCTTTTAAAATTCTTCATTGTAATCATTCCCTCCGGCCAGATAGCAGGAAAAAATAACTTACCGGTGAAAAAATTTTAAGAAGAGAGAAATTTTGATAATCGTTCAAGTATGTCCTTGTGAAGAACACCTGGAATTCTTCCAATGCTACCGGGAATATTTTGAGGAGAAACTACAGCAAGGAATAAGGTTCTTATAAGAGAAGTTTTGTGCAAACCCGTTTGTTTAAAATAAGTATCTTCTTCGTTTAATACCTCATCAAAGTCTTTTACGTGCTGACTAATTTGTGTAGAAATTCCACAAACTAAAAAATCATTGTATTTAGGAAGACGTTTTAAAATGAGCGCAGGCCTTAATTTTGAGCCACCTCCTGATTGGGGAAGATCAATCAAAGCAATATCAGCTTCCTTCATTTTTATATTCGGGATTTGGTTCTTTAATTAATGATTGATCATATTCGGGCTCATCAATTGAATAAGCTTTGGATAAACCCTGCATTGATAAATTGTAAAATTCTTCTTTTGTATCTTCTTCATCAATTAAAATAAGCAGTTTTACTTTTTTATTTTTTATAGATGGCATATTCTCCAAAATAATGTGACCATGCTCATCAAAAACTGCGGACGTTTCAATAGCTCTCATGTCTGATTATTTTTATAAAATTACAAACTTAAGTTTACTATTATATAACCATTGTTCATCGGTACAGATAAACCAACCACCTCACTGGCGCAGATGTGTAGCGCTGCCTTCGGCTCGGGTATCTGTGTCTTAAGAAAGCTTCAACCAATTAGTGTGTACTAACATTCGCACCGATCAACTTACCCTTCGATAACCTTTTGTAAATGCTCCGCTACATGACAACTACTATTATATTCTGCATCGGTCACCACGTAAAAACATTTCGGGCTTTTGAAGTCAGAAGAAGAAGTTTGCAAACTGTTCAGTTCATCGTAAATTTAAACGCCGTTACTTCCTTACCAATAACACTTTCTTAATTATGTCAAGTCGCCTGGCAAATCATCAAAATACACAACATAGTGTATGGGTAAAGATTACGCACTGGATGGGCACACTCAGTTTTATATTCCTTTTGTATACGGGTATTGAAATCATCATGGTTCACCCAAGGTTTTATTGGGGTAATTTAAATACGGGCGCCAACATCAATTTGCAAATTTCCATTCTTAATCTCGCTTTTTAACTTACTTTGAATAATGAACTGCGGCATCGTATCGAGCTCCTAAATGTATGGAACGTCTTTAAAAAATATGGCCATTGTGCACCGGCACAGATACCCTGCCGCACCAAAGCAGTGGTGAAATATGTGTTATCATAAATAAGGAGTTTGTGTAACTACGATAAATAAGATTTACTTTTCTCAAACTCTTATAAATGCCAATTATATCTATGCTGCCTGCTTTATGCGGATTCTATCTTAAAACGCTTATTCTATTAAATACTCTATAGATTATAATATTCTCACCAATACTTTTTGATACAAGATTAATTCCTTCCTGTCGTGGACTATCTTTGCAAAAAAATAATGATGGTAAGTCCTGAATGGTTTAATCAATTGGCAAGAACAAGACGCTCTGTATTTCCTGACCAGTTTAAAGCAGGTGAAAAGATAGATGATGATATCATAAAGGAAATCCTTATTAACGCTACATGGGCGCCTAACCACGGGCAATCAGAGCCCTGGCAGTTTACCGTTTTCACCGGTGATGGATTAAAGGAGTTTGCTTCACTTCAAAGTGAAATGTACAGGCAGGAGGCAAAAGATGACTTTGCAGAAGGCAAATATTTAAAGCTGCAGCAACAGCCATTGAAAGCATCTCATATTATTGCCATAATTATGAAGCGCACTGCAAAAAAAAACATTCCGGAAATAGAAGATATAGAAGCCGTAGCTTGTGCTGTGCAAAATATTTATCTATCTGTTGCGGCCTACGGTTTGGGCGGTTACTGGACAACAGGAGGTATAACTTATAGTGAAAATGCAAAGCATGCGCTTGGCCTGGAAAAGGAAGATAAACTGCTGGGTTTTTTTTACATAGGTCATGTAGCAATACCTTCACCTTCTGCAAAAAGAGCGCCCCTTGAAGAAAAAGTAAAATGGATCACGAATTAAAATAAGAAATGAGTGGAGTTCTTAATTGGTATCGTAAAATGTTTCCTCAAAGTGGATATGTATAAAATCGACTAAGTTTAAATAGAAAACCTGAACAGTTTAATCAAACATTGCCAATCTCTTTCTAATGACCTGTCTTTGTTAGCAGCCATATAATTGCTAGTAAGCCGTTTTATATACCCTTTTGGCAAAACGCTTTCCCATTGTACGTTGCGAAGGGGAATCAAAATGAACTGTATCTGATTTTGGAGTAAGGTCACTGGTTTTTATGACATACATATTTTTGATTGCGGCAGATAAAACATGCAGATCATTATTTACTGAATCAGCAAACGGGTTCGTCTTTCTATCAAGAAACGAAGAAAGCTCACCGGCATAGACAGGAAGCACGGCATTGTTTACATCCTTCCTGATCTTTGTAAAAAACATCTCTAGTTTTTGCCTGTAATTTTTATAATTATTTACGCCGGCATTAGTTTCTCCCTGGTGCCATAATAAACCTTTAATGGTTCCAGATTCAGCGGCTGCTTTTACTTTCTTAAGCAGGTTAGTGTACAAGGTAACATTTCGGTAAGTTGAATCTCCCAGCCATTGTTCAATAGAACTTCCGCCAATTGCGCAGGGTACTATGCCAATGGTAATATTTTTACCATAGAGAGCAGCCAATTTTTTCCCGAAAGAAAGCCCGCAATCCAGGCCTGTTCTTTCGGGTTCATAATAGTGAAGCGGCTCTTTTGCATACACCCATTCATCATCTTTATTAAGGGTAAATACCTGCGGCGATGACACTGTATCCTGTGGCTGAATAAATCCACGCCCCGCCATGTTTGATTGACCTGCTAAAATAAAGATGTAGAAATTTTCTTTACCCGGAAGTATTTTTACTTTCTCGACTGCAAAAGGAATTTGATTGGTATCACTGTTAACCTGTATTTTTTTAGAAGCCGAACAGGAAGCAAAAAGAAAGAGAAAGAAAAATATTTTTTGATTCATTTTCTGAAGATAAGAACAACCCTGAATTAAAGTACTTCTGCTATATTTTTTAAAAATACTATTAATTTCTGGCGCCAAGAGAACGAAGTAAATCGGCCATTTCCGGATAACCATGGCTTATTGCTAAACCTAACGGAGTATTTCCACTTTCATTTATTGCATTAATATCTGCGCCGGCTTTCAGCAACGTTATTACACCTGCTTTCCATTGGCCGATTGTAGCGGTCATTAAAGGGGTGTTACCAAAATCTCCTTTTATATTAACCATTGCCCCTGCTTTAATAAGAATGTTCATCCCTTCTTCTGATTGTTTTTTTACGGCATTTATTAAGGGGGTGCCACCATATTCATTACTGCGATTTACATCTGCGCCGGCCTTTATAAGTATTTTTATTCGTTCAATATCACCATCAGTTGCTGCATTTTGAAGCGGGGTATAACCATAATTGTCACCGCTGTTTACGTCAGCTCCCGCATTTATCAAAAATTGTAAGCTTTCTGCGGTTTGAGCCCAGTACAAAGCTGCCCGGCCATCACGGTTTTTCACATCAATTTTTGCCCCGGCTGTAATCAATAATTTTACAGATTGCAGATGGTTTTCAGATAATGCCCATTGTAACGGCGGATCTCCTTCATCATCTTGTGCATTAACTTTTGCTCCGGCTTTTAACAGTAGCGAAATGGCATTTATGTTTCCGTTATGTGCGGCAT
>JBDSFG010000396.1:0-7479 GCA_039919615.1 Ginsengibacter sp.
GCATTTTAAAGATGCTGTTGACTTTGTTCAAAGCGGGCAATTGGGCAATATAAGAACGGTAAAAGTTTGGTGCTACCAGGGATGGATGAAGCCGGCGCCGGTGGTTGCCGACAGTGCGCCACCTGTAGGTGTGGATTATAAAACATGGTTGGGCCCGGCGCCAACACGGCCTTTTAATTCAAGCCGTTTCCATTTTAACTTTCGTTGGTTTTGGGATTATGCGGGAGGGCTGATGACAGACTGGGGAGTGCATTTAATAGACTATGGCTTATTGGGGATGAAATCACCGATACCTAAGTCAGTATCCGCACTGGGCGGACGTTTCGCTTATCCTGATCTTTACGAAGAAACACCTGATACGCTTACTACTTTGTATGAATTTGATGGCTTTAATATGGTATGGGATTCGGCAATGGGTATTGACAATGGATCTTATTCAAGAGACCATGGAATTGCCTACATTGGCAATAACGGCACACTCATATTAAATCGTGGCGGATGGGAAGTTATAGAAGAAAAACAAAGTAAAAATAAAGTCGTAAAGCCATTTGAAAAATCTTCAGATAGCGGTGTAGATAAAAACATGCAAAACTTTGTTGATGTAATTAAATCACGTAAAATGGAAGACCTTCATTGCTCAATACAAGCTGCCGCACATGTGGCTACCGTATGCCAAATGGGAAACATTGCGTACCGCAGCGGTAAAAAATTAGAATGGGATGCAGAAAAGAAGTTGTTTACTGATGATGCCATCAACAAAAAATATTTAATGAAAGAATATCATAACGGCTATAAACTACCTAACGTTTAAAAAAAATATCATAAACCAAACCATGAAAACAGTCTATTTATTTTTAGCAGCAACCTTACTTTTTGCCAACATTATTTCAGCGCAAACCGCAGATAGTTTACGAAGAAAGCATATAAAAGATAGCCTAAATGATACGGGGGCGCATGCAACAGAATACTATTCTCCGGTACCTCCTGTAATAACCCCTGCTGCTAATTACGGAGATGCACCATCAGATGCCATTGTGTTATTCGATGGCGGCAATCTTGATCAATGGGTATCTAATCCAGACTCGTCCAAACCTGCGGGCTGGGTTGTTGCTGACGGAATAATAACCGTAAATAAAAAAGGGGGAGACATTCAAACAAGAGCAAGGTTTACTGACTATCAATTGCACATTGAATACCGCATTCCTTCAAACATAACCGGCGCAGGACAGGCACGGGGCAACAGCGGAATTTTTTTAGCGGCACTTCCCTGGGGCGCCGGCGGATACGAACTGCAGGTACTGGACAACTACAGGAATACTACTTATGTAAACGGGCAAGCAGGCAGTATGTATAAACAGGCTGTGCCTTTGGTAAATGCCTGCCGCAAACCTGGTGAATGGCAAACCTATGAGGTAATATGGACTGCGCCCAGGTTTAATGATCATGGTATTTTACAATCTCTTGCAAGAGTTACTGTTTTCCATAATGGCGTTATTGTACAAAATAATGTATCCCTTTTAGGAGATACCCCCTACATCGGCCAACCGCAATATCGTCCGCACGGAGCTTCTCCTATAAAACTGCAGGCGCATGGCGATAAAAGCGAGCCTATAAGTTACCGGAATATATGGGTAAGAAATTTGTAACAAATTGCGGAGTTTAATAAACTAAGCAGCAGATTTTATTTAACCAAATGTGACAGAATAATTCCTGTTGCCACGGCAACATTTAAAGACTCAGCGCCACCATAGCGGGGAATCATTATTTTATCCGATATCAATTCTAATACTTCACTTCTTATACCTTTCGATTCATTGCCCATAAGTAATATTCCTTCGGATATTTTATTAAAAGAATACAGTGATGTACCTGTTAGTGTTGCTGCATAAACGTTTATCGTTTCATTATTCAAAATAAATTTTTTGATATCTGTGTAAACAATATTTACTCTTGAAAGGCTTCCCATGGAGGCTTGCACAACTTTAGGATTATACTCTTCAACGCAATCATTACTGCATATCATATTCTTAATGCCAAACCAGTCAGCTATACGTATTATGGTTCCCATATTTCCGGGATCGTGTATGTCATCAAGCATTAGCGTTAATCTTTTTTGCAAAACAATTTCTTCAGGCCTTTTCTTATAAAATATCGCCAGTACTTTATTTGGAGTTTGTAACAGCGATATTTTCTGTAGCTCAATTTCTGTTAGTATCAATTTACTTGCTTGTGAAAGTTCAAAAAGCAACTCTTCCTGTTCATTAAAAAATAGATCTACAGCACAAATCGTCTTACAAACAAATTGACCCGAAGATAAAATGTCGGTTACCACTTTAGCGCCTTCTGCAATAAATACATCATGCTCATCCCTGAATTTTTTCTGGTGCAAACTTTGGATATATTTTAGAATAGATTTGCTTAACATTGGCGTTAATTATGGCATTAAACATCCCGTATAAAAAAAATATTTTAGATTATTTTAAGTTACTTTTTATTTCAATATTTTTTCTATCAGGATGTACAGTAGTTCGTAAATATCAAAAAGATAAACCTTTTGTTTACAGCAATATTATCAACCTTAATATTGATGATGTAAACCCTGATGAAAAAGTTATTATCCGCTCAAGATTAAATACACAACTTGATGACAGCTCAAAAGTAAAGATCAAAGATGTAGCATTTGTATTACACTACATTGATAAGCCCCCTGTATTTGATACAGTGGCAGCAGCACAGTCTGCAGATAACATGCAGGTTTCTATGGTAAATCTTGGCTACTACAGCGCTAAAACAAATTACGCATTCACTATTGACAGCGCTAACAAAAAACATGAAAAACGTGTAACTACAACATATGATATTGATGCCGGAAAAAGAACGCTGATTGATACTTTTGCTTACCTGCTTTACAAACCTGAATTGCAAAAACTCGCTTTACAAACCAGGAATGAATCTCCGCTGCAAAAAAATGCACCTGTTACAAAAGCAGCAATAGCAAACGAATCTGCCAGGTTAGTTGATCTTTTCAGAAACAATGGTTATTATAAATTTACGTCAGAAGAATTAAGATTTACCGGTGATACCACAATTGAAGCCCTTACAACTGTATCAGATGACCCCTTTGAAGCCCTGCGCTTGTTGGCTGAAGCAAATGAAAAAAGAAACAAACCGACGATAAAGCTGGGACTGCAATTGGATAGGGCAAACGACAGTAGCAGGCTCAATAAATATTACATAAACAACATTTTTATTTTGCCGGATTATATGCCGGGTGACGTTTATAATGATTCATCTTTAACGGAGAATGTTGCTAACAATTATATTATTCGTTATCATAAAAAAATGTTTTCCAATCATTTGCTCACCAGCAGTGTTACGATAAAAAAAGGGGATCTTTACAGCCAGGAAGATTATTTTAAAACCTTAAACAGCTTTTACAAACTTGGCGTATGGGAAAGCCCTGTAATAGATGTTATCGAAAAAGACGATACTACTCTCGATCTTGTAATTAAACTTATCCCTGTAAAAAAATATGGGCTTGAAGGCAGTATTGAACTGAGTTATTCTGCAAACAGCTCAACTACCAATGGTATTTCTGCAACTAACTCCGGCAATCTTTTAGGCGTTGCAGGCAATTTATCTCTTCTTAACAGGAATGTAAAAAAGAAGGCGGTAAGAATGACAAATGGCATACGGGCGGGTGTGGAATTCAATACCTCTAAAAGAACTGGAAGTTCATTGCTCAATTCAAATGAAGTAGGTTACAGCAATAACATTCTTTTCCCAAAATTTGTAACTCCATTTAAAAGCATTAACCAAAAAAAATTCCTTGTACAGCAAACCTTTATCAATACCAATATATCCCAGATACATAGAATCAATTTTTTTAACCAACAAATTTTTAATACAGGTTTTGGCTATAACTGGACCAAAAAAGCGAACCAAAACTGGACATACAGACCATTAAACATTGATTTTAGAAGGTTGTATAATCGCAGCTTTAGGTTTGATTCAACTTTAACCGTTTTTCCATTCCTAAGATATTCTTTTAATACTGCTTTGGTAATGGGACAAACCTTGAGTTTTACTTCGTCGTACATAAACCCGCTATATCCAAAAAGGCAACGTACATTCAAATTCAATGTAGAAGAATCGGGTTTACTTTGGGGAAGGTTAAAACCTGTTCTAAGCAATTCCGGCAAGCAAAATTTTTTAAACAGGTACCTGAAGCAATTTATTAAAACAGATGTAGAATACACCTACACAATAAGCCATCCTAAATCAGCAGTTGTTTTCAGGCTTTTTGGCGGGATTGGAATTCCATTGTCAAAAACTGATACTACCTTACCATTCTTTAAACAATATTTCGGCGGGGGGCCCAATAGTATGCGTGGATGGCCTGTCAGAGGTCTTGGCGTTGGTGCACAAAAATTAATACCCTATAGCAGTAATAATACTTTTAACGACCGGACAGGGGATATGCAACTTGAAGCAAATGCAGAATACCGTTACAACATTGCTCCGTTATTTTCAAATGCCGTAACACTAAAAGGGGCGCTTTTTATTGATGCCGGCAACATCTGGAATTTTAAAAACACAAAGACAGACGGAACTATAGATAGCGCCCAGTTTAAATTTAAAAACATATACAAACAATTGGGAGTATCAGCAGGCACAGGCTTTCGTTTGGATTTTAGTTATTTCCTGATAAGATTTGATTTTGCCTTTAGATTTAAAAGGCCTGATATTAGCGCTAATGACGGATGGCAAATACCAAGTCTGAATTTTTTAAATCTGTTCGGCAACGGCATTGAAAGAAGAAGATGGCGTTATGAAAATTTTAATTTTACAGTTGGGATTGATTATCCATTTTGAGCAGTTATTAAATAAATATACAAAACACAACAATCGAAAAATCCCAATAATAAAATAGTGCTTTCTTGATTGCTGAGTTTATCTCTCCGTCAATATTTCTTAAACCTGCTTCCGCTTCAGATAAATAGCACAGATATCCACTATCACCTCACAGCTTAAGGAGGCGTATGTTCTTAATGAAGTGCATCTGTATATAGCTGAGGATATTCATAATACCGCCGGCAGTTTTACACTCTCTCTTGGAATTTTGAAAATAACACGCACTATTGATAATAAAATCACAACAAGCACACTGCTAAGAAAGAAATAATTTTGCAAAGGCACTCCTAACTTAGGTCCCTAAATTATCTATGGAGACGATTTTTCTAACAATTCCCGTTCTCCCTGAGCGAAATTTCTTCATTTTTCATGTTTTTATTCATATGCAATTTAAATGCACTTTGATTAAGTTATAATGAATTTTTGTATTTTCATCCGGAATGAAAGACAATTCACTATTACAATCTTACCTCGAACAGGCAAATGTGTGGGATGAAATGTTTGCCGCTGATGGTATACGTCATCCGTACAAAAATTTCGTTTCTTCAATTGCCAATCTGCCTCCTGAAGAAATGACGCATAAAGACGAAATGGCCAAGAAACTTTTTATGAGCCAGGGCATTACCTTCACCGTTTATGATAGTGGAGAGGGTATTGAAAAAATATTTCCATTCGACATTATTCCCCGTATAATTACCAGTGAGGAATGGGCGCTTTTAGAAGCCGGAATAAAGCAAAGGCTAAAAGCGCTGAACATTTTTTTAAAAGATATATATCATAGTCAGTTTGTAGTAAATGATGGCATTGTACCTCCCCATCTAATTTACTCATGCCCTAATTTTTTAAGGGAGATGATGAATGTGGATGTGCCATTCGACATTTATACCCATGTAGCCGGTGTGGATTTGATTAGAGACGATGACGGCAAATTTTATGTTTTGGAGGATAACCTCCGCACTCCCTCAGGTGTATCATACATGCTGGAAAACCGCAGTATTATTTACCGGATTTTTCCTGACCTTCTTCCTAAAAATAATGTGCGTTCTGTAAAAGAATATCCTGAGCTTTTATATAAAAATTTGCTTGCCCTGGGCAACAGGCAGATCAGTGATCCAACTGTTGTATTATTATCACCGGGCATTTATAATTCGGCCTATTTTGAGCATACAACGCTTGCCAGGCTAATGGGCATTGAGTTGGTGGAAGGCAAAGATCTTATTGTAGACAACCACCACGTGTACATGAAAACTACCAGGGGCCTTCAGCAGGTAGACGTAATATACCGGAGAGTAGATGATGAGTTCATTGATCCACTGGTATTCAGGCCAGACAGTATTTTAGGAGTGGCTGGAATTTATTGGGCATATAGAAAAGGAAATGTGGCTATTGTGAATGCCATTGGAAATGGCGTGGCAGATGATAAAGCTATCTATGCATATGTACCCGCTATGATACGGTACTATTTGAACGAAGAACCTATTTTAAAAAATGTACCTACTTATCAGCTTGACGATGAGGATAGCAGGAAATATGTTTTTGAGAACATGCATAATATGGTTATCAAACGTACTAACGAATCAGGCGGATATGGGATGCTTATGGGAAACATTGCTACCGATGAACAGATAAATGACTTTAAAAACGCAATTATTCTCGAACCCAGAAATTTTATTGCTCAACCCATAATTAGTTTATCATCTACCCCCTGTTATATCAATGGAATATTACAACCCCGGCGGGTTGACCTCAGGCCATTCGCACTGTATGGGCCTGAAGGTATTGATATTGTTCCGGGGGGACTTACCAGGGTAGCGTTGCGGGAAGGATCAATGATAGTAAATTCTTCCCAGGGAGGCGGAAGCAAGGATACCTGGGTGTTGTCTGCTCAAACCCCCGTTCCCTAAAGGGGGGAAGAAAAGAGACCCCTTGCAGTTTGTGTATACACAAACAATGCAGGGGAAGTGTTAAGATAAACGCATTGGTCTGTAAAAATGCAGGTAATTATAAATGATGATAAAAATTGTAACAATAGAAAAAATTATTTAATAATAAAACAAAAAGCCCCTTTAGGGGTTGGGGGTTGTTATTTATGTTAAGCCGCGTTGCAGATACAATATACTGGCTGGGAAGATATATGGAACGAACTAATGGCATGTTACAAGCCATTCGCACCCAGTATATATTAAGCCAGGATGAAGCCAGGGACTTTGTATGGCGGCCAACACTTAAAATATATGGTGAACTGCCTGATGAAGAGATAATTGACATTGAAAAAAATTCTCCAAGGGTTTTAGAATACCTGATATTTAACCAGGTAAACAGCGCCTCGGCCTATAACAATGTAATGCAGTCCCGTGAAAATGCCCGTTCTATACAGGACCATATTACCAAGGAAGTGTGGCAATGCCTCAACAACTATTATCATTTTATTCGCAGTAATGAGCTAAGAAAGCAGGTAACCTCGGGAGATCCTGTTTCTGCCATAGATCTTTTAATAACTAATGGATTATTGTTTACCGGCACTGTTGATAATACGATGACAAGAGGAGAAGGGTTTACCTACCT
>JBDSFG010000006.1:0-9676 GCA_039919615.1 Ginsengibacter sp.
GTATTCTCCGTGTGCGCCCCTGTCAGATCCTCCGTGGCCTGCATCAACAATAATTGTCCTTATTTTTTTAGGCTGCTGTCCAAAAGTTTTTGCTGAGATGGAGGTAAATACGAATAAGACCGGCAGAAAAATTCTAAATAAATATTTTATTCGTAACATTTTAATTTACTGATTTTTAAAAGCCATAAGCCAGGATTAATCTTCACATATCCTTATAGCTATTATAAGTATTTTTGTTTATACTGCTATGATCCACACGAACAAAGTTAGCTTAAAATATATATCAGCATGGCTTTTAGCGGCGCTGTTTATTATATTGACGGCGCATAGCAGGGATAAGCCTTTATATCAAAATTCATTTCACAATTTTTTAACTAACGCTTCCGATACAACTAAGCCCGGTAAGAAAAAAGTTCCCCGTTCAAAAATAAAACAAGATAAAAAACAAGACACCATTTCTTTAAAGATTACAGAAAAAAGTATCACTGACTCATTAACGCCTGATACAAGAGATTCATTGTTTATAAAACAAAAAGATTCTTCAATTGTTGAAATAAATGATACTACTGATTTAAAAATTTCAAGAGATTCCTTAGATGCACCAATTGAATATGATGCTGAAGATTCTATGGTATTAGATGTTCCAACTCAAAAAATAACCTTGTACGGTAAAAAGACAACAACACATTATAAAGACAATAATCTTAGTGCTCCAGTGATTGAACTGGATCAGGAAACCGGAACTTTAACGGCTTCCATTAGAAGAGACAGCGCAGGCAAGGTATTGTCAATGCCCACTTTTAAGCAAGGTGACTTTACATCCACCAGCGATTCGTTGAAGTTTAATTTAAAATCGGGTAAAGGAATTACGAAAAGTACCTATACACAGCAGGGGGAAATTTATGTGTATGGCGAAACCATAAAAAAAATTGACCCGGATGTTTTCTTTGTAAAAAAGGCACGCTTTACGACATGTAATTTAGATACGCCGCATTTTGCTTTTATCAGTAACCGCATAAAGTTTATAAATCAAAAAGTGGCTATTAGTGGACCCGTACATCCGGAGTTTGAAGGTGTACCCATCCCCATATATTTACCTTTTGGAATTTTTCCTTTAAGCCAGGGAAGACATTCAGGCTTTTTACCCCCGGCATTTACCTCAAATCAACAATTAGGCCTGGCGCTGGAAGGGTTAGGTTATTACAAGGTGTTAAGTGATTACTGGGATGTAATATTAAGAGGGAATATATATTCTTATGGTGGATGGACGATGAATATAAATCCAAGATATAAAAAACTATACCGCTACCAGGGCAATATCGCTTTTGATATACAAAGCTTTAAATATAATTTTAAGGGAGATCCCGATTACACTAAAAACCGGAGCTATCACTTAACCTGGAGTCACTCTGCTGATACAAGATCAAGGCCTGGTGTTACTTTTGCAGCGAATGTAAATGCAGGTAGCAGCAGCTTTAATTCATTTATACCAAACAATCCTTATAAAAATTTCAGCAACCAGCTTTCGTCTTCCATAGTGTATGCAAAAACCTGGAAAGATAAACCGTTCAATCTTACAGTAAGCGCAAACCATAATCAAAACACTTTACAAAAACTAATTAATATTAACTTACCCGATGTGGCTTTTAATGTGCAAACATTATATCCATTTAGAAAAAAAGAATTTATTGGCACCCCTAAGTGGTACGAAAATATTGGCGTGGCATATAATGGCAATGCCAAAAGCCTTTTCTCCTTTTATGATACCGCAAAAAATATATTCAGTCATATAGCAGATACGTTTCAATGGGGTGCACATCATTCTGTTCCTATAAGTATTTCTTTGCCCCAAATAGGTATATTTCAAATAGGGCCTTCTGTTAGTTATGATGAAACATGGTACCAGCGAAAGTTTGTAAGAACCTGGGATAATGTAAATGAGAAATTGGATACCACCGTTACCAAAGGATTTTATACAGCCAGAGATATGAACTTTGGATTGGGAATATCAACCAGGATATTTGGATTGATTGCCGCCAAAAGTAAAACTGCTAAAATTCAGGCAATACGCCATGAGATAAGGCCAACAATTGGAATTAATTACAAACCCGATTTTAATAAAAAATATTATTATCGAACCCAGGTTGATACCTTTAAAAGATTTGAAGAAAATTCAGTGTTCCAGGGAAATATTTTTAGTCCTTACGGGCAAGGCAAGTTTGGCGGTGTGTCTTTCGGCATTGATAATAATATACAGATGAAAGTGCTTAATAAAAAAGATACCGGGGAAAACGCACTAAAGAAAGTTACCTTAATTGATGGCCTGAGTTTAAACGGCAATTATAATTTAATGGCCGATTCTTTCCAGTTAAGCAACCTCTCATTATCTATGAGAAGTAATTTATTTGAAAAAATTAATTTTACTGCAGGCGCTAATTTAGATCCTTATGATGTTGATAAATCAGGCAACCGTTTAAAAACCCTGATCTGGAACAGAAAACCGCTTTCTTTAGGCAGGCTGCTTTCGGGAAATATATCATTGTCAAGTCAGTTCGAAGGTGGCAGTAAGGATAAATCAGCTAAAAAGAAGCCTGAAACCAGAACTAATGATTATCCGTTAACAAATGGCTATACGGATGATGAATATGGAAATGAACTTGCCTCCATAAGAAATAACCCTGGAGAATATGCAGATTTTAATATTCCGTGGTCAGTTAATTTTTCATATGCGTTGCGCTTTAATAAAGTATTTAAAGCAGATAGAAGCGGCCTTAGAACCGACATTTCACAGGATATTAATGGGGGCGGCACACTAAACTTAACGCCTAAATGGCAAATAGGTTTAAATGGTTCTTATAATATTACTACAGGCGAGGTCGGTCTTGTAGCTATCACTATTTCAAGAGATATGCATTGCTGGCAAATGGCTGTTAATTTATCCCCCATCGGCAGATATAGATTTTTCAGTATCAATATTAGTCCCAAATCCGGGCTGCTGAGAGATCTTAAAATTAACCGTACGAGGTACACTTATGATGCCTTGTAGCAGGCAGTATACCAGGAGCTCATCAATTCAAATAATTTTAATTTCAGCTCTTCTGCATTGTCTGAATTTAATATTGGAACAGGCGGCAAAAAATGCAACTCCATTTTTGATGGCCAAAAGTAAAATAGCTTACCCGAAGGCAGAACTTTTTTTGTGTTGAAAATTATCGCCGGCAATAGAGGTTTCTGCGTATCAATGGCTAATTTAAAAGCGCCATCATGAAATGCTTTTAAAGGCTCAGCGGTTTTATTTCTTGTTCCTTCCGGATAAATACACATGTGCATGCCCATGCCAAGCACCTCCTTCATTTTTTTAAAGCTCTCCGACCGGCTGGCTTTATCCTTCCTGTCCACCAGTATAGAGCCCCGTTTATAGATCAATCCAAAGATAGGAATCCGTGCCATTTCAATTTTTGCAATAGTTTTATTTGCGCCCGGAATAAACGGCGTTGATAAGGGAACATCCATAAAGGAATTGTGATTACAGAGAACAATATAATTTTCACCAGGCTTAAAATTTTGTTTGCCGCTAACCCTTAGTCTGCAGCCCGTTAAAGTAAAAAAAATACTCATCCATACTTTCGAAATTCTCCTGAATACTTCAGTGCGTTTTGGCTCGTTTATCAAACCAATCATCCACATGGGAAGGGCTACTACGAGCATAGTTATTATGAATACCGCTAACCCCCATACGGCAAAAATTCTTCCAAAAATTTCCTTTATAACTACCATGAATAAAATTATGTTTTAGGAGCAATTATAATTTCCAGTCAATAGGTGGCTCACCCTGCTTCATCAATAAGTCATTTGTTTTTGAAAAATGCCCGCATCCAAAAAAGCCTTTGTCAGCGCTGAAGGGAGAGGGATGCGCCGCCTTTAAAACATAGTGCCTGGTTTCATCAATTAATATTTGCTTGTCTTGAGCAAACCTTCCCCATAATAAAAAAACAATACCTTTTTTTTCTTCAGAAATCTTTTTTATTACCGCATCAGTAAAATCAATCCAGCCAATTTTACTGTGGCTTCCCGGCTCATTTTGCCGTACAGTTAATGTGGCATTCAATAACAATACACCCTGCTCTGTCCACTTTTCCAAGTCCCCATGTATTGGCGGCGGAATGCCAAGATCATTTTGTAACTCTTTAAAAATGTTTATAAGCGATGGCGGTTTTGGTATTGTCCGCGGCACAGAAAAGCTCAACCCATGTGCCTGCCCTTTGTTATGATACGGATCCTGCCCCAGAATTACTACTTTCACTTTATCAAAAGGCGTTTTATAAAAGGCATTAAAAATTAAAGAACCCGGCGGATATATTATTTTATTCAAAGCCTTTTCTGCTTTGAGAAATGTGGTTATTTGCTGAAAATAAGTTTTACTAAACTCTTCTTTTAAAACCTCTTTCCAGCTATTTTCAATTTGTACATCCATTTAATTTTGTTAGGTATTTAAACGCTTTTGTTTACATGTAATGATGAAGATAAGGATTGTAAAGTAAAGGTATTCACGATGCCGGTTGAACAAAAAATATCATCAATAATTGTTTCCTTCGTTATAAAAAAAGACCTTAGCATTATTAAATATTTATATTAAGCAGAATTTTTAATCATTAAATATGGCAGTAATAAATGTTGGTATTGCAGGGTTTGGAGTTGCCGGTAAGGTTATGCATGGCCCTTTTTTAAAAGTATCAGACCAATACAAAGTAGTAAGTGTTTTGGAAAGACATAAAAATGATTCGCAGGAGCTTTTTCCTGAAGCAAAAATTGTGAGAAGCTTTGATGAATTATTATACCAGGATATAGAGATGGTAATTATCACTACTCCGAATGATACTCATTTTCCCTATGCAGAAAAGGCGCTGTTAAAAGGTAAACATGTTGTATTGGAAAAGCCATTCACAATTACCTCAGTTGAGGCGCTCAAATTAATTGAGCTTGCAAAAAAAGAAAACCTGGTATTAAGTGTTAATCAAAACCGCCGGTATGTTTCTGATTTTATAACAATAAAAGAAATACTCGGCAAAAAATTATTGGGAGAGATACATGAATTTGAAGCCCATTATGACAGGTATCGCCCCGAACTGAGGCCAAATGCATGGCGAGAAGAAAAAGGCAAAGGCAATGGAATATTCTATGATCTTGGGGCGCACCTGATTGACCAGGCGCTATATTTATTTGGAATCCCAAAAACAATTACGGCAGATATCCGGATACAAAGAAAGCATGCAAGGGTTGACGACTTTTTTGATGTAAGGCTGAACTATGGATTTACAAGAGTTATTTTAAGAGCAGGGATGCTTGTGCGTGAACCTGGCCCACGATACATGATACACGGCACTAAAGGTTCTTATATAAAATTCGGCGAAGATCCGCAGGAAGCGTTACTAAAAAAAGGGATTTTGCCTGTTTCGCCTGATTGGGGAGCAGAAAATAGTGAGATATATGGACTGTTGCATACTGAAATTGATGAATTGGACACTAAAATGAAATACCCTTCCCTGCCGGGGAATTTCGGCTTGTTTTATATAAATCTGTATCAAACAATTATACACGATGCGGAGTTAAAAGAAAAGCCGGAACATAGTTATAATACTATCAGGATAATTGAGCTGGCCTATGAAAGCAATAGTGCCAAGGCCACAATACCCTGTACAAATTTACTTGAGGTTGAATATGGGGTTAAAGCCTTCATCTAAATTCTCTCCAAAGGAGAGGGCATATCTTCTCCTCCGGAGATGGTGATAAGGCTACAAAATTTACAATGAGAAATATCTATTTAATAATACTACTTGCATTAACTCTCTCCAGTTGCAGAACATCTAAGCCAGTAACTAAACCTGAAATTATTCAACCCCCGTCAGAAATAGTTGTGGAAAAAATTGTGGGTATAGAGCTAAGCGGAACATGGGCGTTACAAAAGCTTTGGGGTTCAGAAAACAAGTGGGTTAAGCCACCTGAAATTGACATTGATTTTAATGACAAAACTTTTACGGGTAATACTGGCTGTAATAGTATTAGCGGAAAATTTGCAATCGACGGAAACTATTTAGCCTTTGCTAAAGAAATATTAACCACTAAGGTGGCTTGCCCGGGTTATAATGAAAAGCGTTTATTAGCTGTTTTGCTAAAGATAAACAGGTATGCCGTAGATAATAACGTGTTGGAACTAAGCCAGGATGATATTGTTCTCATGAAATTTATAAAGAAATAGAGCACATTAAGCGACAAGTGCATGTTCCGCAATTTCCTGCATATTAATAGCAGTATGGCTTTCATCATAAACGCTCTCTCCATTTTTTATAAGCAATATCTGCGGAGATTCGTGATAAACATCAAATTCCCGGGAAATCTTATTGGAAATATCCCTGTGTTTAATAAGATCAAGAAAGTAGAAGTCAATACCGTCGGGCGGAGAAACCTTATCAAGCCTGTTTTTAGCTACGCTACTCAAAGAACAGCGTGAACTATGCTTAAAGATCACCTGGGGTTTATAAATTGATTTATTTTTAATTTCCTGTAACTGTTCTTCACTATTTAAATTGATCCAATCCATTTATGCTGATTTAATGTATAATTCCCTCTGACATAGGGCAGCCTGTTCTGCCTCTGCGGCTACTCGTGCATGAAGATGCCGTTAAAGCCACAAAAGAAATTAGTAACAATGCAAAAATTACTTTCTTCATTTTAGTTGATTTTAGTTGAAAAAATTATTTTGCAACGATTAAATGCAAAGATAATAAATTACAGTTTATTGATGAACAGTAACAACGCCTAAACCTACATTCTATTGTTAATAGTCGTTTTATTTAAAATTTAAAGGTTAATAAATTAATGAATGTTCATTTTATAGCAATTGGAGGAAGTGTAATGCACCAATTGGCAATTGCGTTAAAGCTAAAAAGATATAATGTTACAGGAAGTGATGATGAAATATTTGAGCCCGCAAAAACTAACCTGGAAAAAGCTGGTATTCTTCCAGAGTTTCCCGGATGGTTTCCGGAAAATGTAACTGATAAGATTCATGCCGTTATATTGGGTATGCATGCCAAAGAAGATAATCCTGAATTACTAAAGGCTAAAGCACTGGAACTGGAAATCTATTCGTTTCCGGAATATATTTATAACGAGAGCATAAATAAGGTTCGGGTGGCAGTTGGCGGAAGCCATGGAAAAACCAGCACCACAGCCATTATTATGCACGTTTTAAAGTTTGCTGGTAAAGATTTTGACTATATGGTTGGTGCAAAGCTTAAAGGTTTTCCTCAAAGCGTAAACATTACTTCTGCACCAGTAATTATTTGTGAAGCTGATGAGTATCCCGCAAGTGTTATAGAAAAGCGGCCGAAGTTTCATTTTCTTTTCCCTCATATCGCCATCATAACTGGTATTGCCTGGGATCATATAAACGTATTTCCGACATTTGAATTTTATGTGCAGCAATTTGAAATATTTATTGATACAATTTTACCCGGAGGCCTGTTAATATATAATGAAACCGACGAAACGCTGAAAGCTTTAATAAATAAAAAAGTAAGAACTAATATAAGATACCAACCATATCGCTTACCAACTTATTTTATTGAAGACGGAAAAACGGCAATAATATTAGAAGGAAATAAAACAATTTTACAAATATTTGGTAATCACAATATTTTAAATATAAATGCCGCTTTTTTTGTTTGTAAAGAATTAGGAGTAAGTACAGAGATTTTTGTAAAAGCCATTAGTGATTTTAGCGGTGCATCCAGCCGGTTAGAATTAATATCCAGTACTGAAACCAGCAACATATACCGGGATTTTGCCCATGCACCAAGTAAGGTAAAAGCATCAATAGAAGCAGTTAAGCAACAATTTTCAACCAGGAAATTAATTGCTATATTGGAACTGCATACTTACAGCAGCCTGAACGAAAACTTTATTAAAGAATATAATGGCACAATGGATAAGGCGGATATTGGTATTGTATTTTATTCCAATCATGCACTGGAACTAAAGCGTATGCCACCGCTCCCAAAAGAAGAAGTGATCCGGGGATTTCAAAAAGATGGTTTACTCGTATTTACAGTAAAAGATGAATTAGAAAACTGGTTGGCGCATCATCAATATCAAAACACTAATGTACTTCTGATGAGCAGCGGTAATTATGATGGAATTGATATTCTTAACACAATTAGACATTAGCAATATACAACGACTTATTGCAGTGCTTTTTTCTAACAACCTGCGCTTGTAAATTTTGTAAAAAATGATCATTCTAATATTGACAAATAACCAAATAAAATAAAAATGCCTTTGTTATTAACCCGTCCATTAGCTTTTATTGACCTTGAAACGACAGGTACAAATATTGCCACAGACAGAATTGTAGAAATCGCCATTGTAAAAGTTTCAGCTGACGGAACCAAGCAGGTAAAACAAAAATTTATAAATCCGCAAATTCCTATTCCTAAAGCCTGCAGCGATATTCACGGCATAACTAATGAACAAGTAAAAGATGCCCCGGTTTTTAAAGATGTAGCTAATGAATTGAAGCAGTTTATTGATAATTCCGACCTATCCGGCTATAACTCAAACCGGTTTGATATACCCTTGCTAATAGAAGAGTTTTTAAGAGCAGGCATAAATATAGACATGAGGAACCGCAGATTGTTAGATGTTCAACATATTTTTCATATGATGGAACGCCGCACTTTAGGAGCAGCTTATCAATTTTATTGTAAAAAAGATTTATTAGGCGCCCACAGTGCTGAAGTAGATGCTACTGCCACGTGGGAAATATTGGAAGCGCAAACGCTTCATTATGAAAACTTAGGATGTACTATTGATTCAATTTTAAAATTTACCGGCGAAGAAATAATTGTTGATTTTGCCCGCAGAATGATTATGGATAACGATGTAGAAGTATTTAACTTTGGCAAACATAAAGGCAGACCTGTATGTGATGTTTTAAAAGCCGAACCTCAGTATTATGATTGGATGATGAAAGGAGATTTTCCATTACATACCAAACAGAAGCTTACTGAAATATTAAACCGCACTTTGTTAAAAAATGGCTAACTGCAATTGAACAGGTAATTATCAAAAATACTTCTTGAATAAATATTGTAAATTTATTTTTTAATTATTCCTATTACTTGGAAAAACTTGTTATCATACCAACTTATAACGAAAAAGAAAATATTGCCAATATTCTTTCAGCCGTTTTTACATTGCAAAAAAAATATCATGTTCTTATTATAGATGATGGCTCACCGGATAATACAGCAGACATTGTTAAGTCATTATTTACCAAATATCCCGACCAGTTATATTTAGAAGAAAGAAAAGGAAAACTGGGATTAGGAACCGCTTATATTCATGGATTTCAATGGGCCTTAAATAAGGGATATAGTTTCATATTTGAGATGGATGCTGATTTTTCTCACAACCCAAACGATCTGGAAAATTTATATAATGCCTGCAAAACCGGTGATGCTGATATGGCTGTAGGCTCAAGATATATAAAGCATGGTAAGATCGAAAACTGGCCGTGGTCGCGGGTTAGCTTATCAAAGGGCGCTTCATTTTACACTCGCTTGCTTACCGGAATTCCTATTAAAGATCCTACTGCAGGTTTTGTTTGCTACAAGCA
>JBDSFG010000012.1:0-4798 GCA_039919615.1 Ginsengibacter sp.
TTGTTTACACTTTCGTCTGAACGGAGCAAATAAATTTCATTTGCATCGTCATTATTTAGTTGTCGTAAAACAAGACGGTCAGTTGTCAAGTTTGGAAATGTAGTAAAGTTTAAGTCTAACATTTTAGTTACGATTTCTTTTTGTTCTGACTAACGTTTCACAAACCACCGAATTGCAGTCCTAATTCACCAGTCTTTATATCAAACTTATGAATAAGCATTCTCATTTCCTTTACTTTTCTTTTTCTTTTTTGATCCAGAAATTCATAACCATGTTCATCGATGTAAGATTGTTTTTTCACTACCATGTTCCATATTAATTACTGGAAGCTTTCTTGCAGTAGCACTTATGGCTGTACTCTGCCTTTCCTGAAGTTGATACGCTTAAAGAAATTTGACAGCGGCCTGTCTTTCAAATTGCCAATGCTATTGGCTGCATTGCGCAAGGCTATCTTAAGCCTGTTGCCTCCTTTGGGTACTTTATGGCTTAGCACCTTGCCACTGCTTATTTATTGTTGGGAGCAAATCGCAGCCAGCTTGCAAATTCTGAGCGGGCTCCCCACATAAAAACCGGAGCCCCACTGAATTCATTTCAAAGCCTTTTTGTTACAGGCTGAAAGGCTTTTTACATTCCAACCAGGATTGCACCCGTGTTGTTACGCAACAATTTTAAATTGGCCTTGCAATAGAGCCTTACAATAATATGATTAATGCTATAAATGTCGCTCACGTTAGCTTCGGAATTCATTTCGTTTGGGAAAAGGGAGGATTGCAGGTTGCAGGTAAGGTTGAGTATTTGAAGGCAGGGTATTCAATGCTCGTCTGCCCGAACCGATGCTGATGCTTGCTAAAACCCAAAATGGTTGTGTCCGGCAATTGTTTCGTTCCTGTCCTGCGGGCTGCTGCCAGTAATAAGTATTACAGCAGGGAAATTTTTACCGGATAGTTCGGGAAGTGTAAGAGTTCCGGCTAAAGTAATATTGGCTTTTAGATTTTTAAATACAACTTCTTTTTCCCTGTATGGGTATGGTTTCTTTGGTTCTTGCGGACGATTTGGTTTTGCCTCCGCAATTGCATCTCTTATTAAACTCAGTTTTTTAGAATTAATACCTTCATAGAATGTGCCCTCTGCCTGGTTGGAGTCTTTATTCCATTTACCCGTAAACCTGAAACCTAAGTTACCGGCGTCAATGGTTAGCTCATCTTTAACACACGTAGTTTGTTTAGTTTTTAGCCCTTTCAACTGTTGGCTTGGCACATCAATCTCAGTAATAAGTGCACTATCCCCCTGCCGAATATGAAAGGTAAAGAGCATGAATTTATCTTTTTGTCTCTCAAGATTACCATTCCAGCTACCCAATATATCCTGAGCCTACAATATAATTGGAGCGTTAAGAATAATAATAATAATCGCCGCTATTTTTTTCATTTTTTTAATATTTTATTTAAGTAGTAGATATGTAATCTCATATTGACTTGTTGGGTCATTTTAAAAATGTGATATAATGTCTTTAGAATTTTTACGATTCAATCTCAGTCAATAACTCCTCAGCCTCCGTTAAGCTATTGTTGTAGTGCCTTAATACCCACTTGGAAACAAAGAACAAAACAATGACACTGACAGGATGTATAGTGAGCCAGAGTGGAATGTTTTCGTAAATGTCTTTGCCTGCAATAAGTTTTATAGACACAGGGGCAAAGGCTACGATAAATATAAAACTTAAGAATACATTTAGTTTTTGAATTTTTTGGAAACGTATTTTCTGTACCGCAAATTCTTTAAGGGTGTTTTTGTAGGTTGGCAAACTTATATTGATAGTTTGCAAACCCCTGATACTTTGAAGTGATAAAACTGGTATCAATATTAAAACCAGAACAGAGAATCCGCCGCAAATCTGCAGGAGTAAAGTATTTAATGTGTTGAAATTCCAGATCAAACCAATAGTCATAATAAAGCAGAGAATGCTTCCAATAAATTCGGGACGGGCAATGTTATTAAGCCGGTTTTTGTAATTTTGATTAATCATTTGTTCAATAAGTTTTGAGTTTAATTGTTGTTGCTTTTCCATTTTCTTGCTAAGTGTTTCCCAGGAAGATTTTAATTCATCTAATTCCATAATTATATCGTTTTAATAATTTGTTTTTTAAGCTTTTCTTTTATCCGGGAAAGCTTTGTGCCCACATTAGTTTTAGAAATGCCAATAATTTCTGCAATTTCTTCATGACTTTTACTTTCTAAATAAAGCATCAAAATACCTTTGTCGAATAAGTTTAAATCTTTAATATGAGTGTGCAATACTTCTAATTTTTCTTCAAAATCATCTGGGTCTTTTTCCGGGAAATTAAAAACGGCCATGTCAATTGGCGTTGTAGTAACACTTCTCTTACTTTTCCTGAGATGAAAAATAGCAACATTCATAGCAACTTGATACATCCATGTACTTAAAGCCGACTGCTGCTTAAATGTTTCAAATGATTTCCACAGGGTATAAATAATTTCCTGTACTAAATCATCACGGTCATCTTTGGAATTGGTATAGAAAGCAGCCACTTTATATATTAATCCTTCATTCTCCTGCATGACTTTTATGAAAATATCCTTTTTATCCACTAAGATTTTGCTTTAAAATTTACTTGTTTCTTTATTAGTGTACTAGAGTGATGAAAAATCACAAAAAAAGCAGATTTCTTTCGTCAGCACTTAAGCTCTTTTTGCAAGCTTGGCTTTGTGTCAGGGGTTTATACCATTCAATTATCCAATCTGCACGTGCGCCTGCATCTGCGGCTCCGCGGTATGCTGCACACCCGAATTCTGTTATACCAACCGGTTTTCCCAGGCTAACTAAAGTTTGAATGCCTTTTTGAAAATAAGGAGCTATAGCAGCAGACCTGTATCCTCCATCCGTCGCAATAAAATCAAACAAGCTCCAATCTACTCCTTCATAAGGTAGGGAAGCATATCTAATTTTACCTTTAAACTTTTCGCGTACCTGCGAGACGGATGAACAATACCTGCTCAATGATAATTTTTGTTTTGGAAAGAACAGCAAATTGGAGTTGCTGCTGTTTGTAAAAAGCTTGTCTTGAATAACCAAACAACCGGCAAACGGAATGCAGACAAATTGCACCGGTGCCTTGTATTAACTCCCGGGTTGTTTGGTGCCAGGCTTTTTTCTGATGTTGATATTAAGCTCTCTTTCTGCAACGGTGATCATAGTATCAAAGGCAAGGCTTCGCAACTTTTCCCATTCCAGTTGCTTTTCCAGCACTTCAATTTTCTTTTCCAAATCCGATTGATCCTGCCTGATGATTTGGTTAGATTTTTTACCCAATTTTTTTTGTTGAAGATCGTAAGAAACCTGTTTGTGGCTTCTGGGTAAATCATGAATGCTCTGGTGAATGAGCACCCATTTGTTGATGGTAGAGCGGCTTACGCCATACTTTTTGGCGAGTGCCCGGTAAGGTATCCCATCTACTAAATACTCTCTTACCGCTTCTTTTTTAATGTCCATTTTTTGGTTGATTTTGTGTCAACCTATTTCAGGACAAGACAGCCATTCCTCCAATTCTCCTTGTTTATCTTGGGCGACCTTATTTTCCTTGTAAACGATTTTCCATCGTATCGAATAATACCTATCCCTGAAGCAAACCAGATATTCCCTTTTCTATCTTACTTTATAGCATGAACTACAGTGTTGGGCAGTGCCAAGTGACTGTGTCTTCGGTTTCGGAGTTGATAGTATCTCTTGGTATGTTTGTTTGGTTTTGTACACAGGAAGTGAAAAAAACAAACATCAAGAACAATACATATACGTGTGCGTATTTCATAATTTCTTTACTCAGCAACCGCCTTTGCGAGGGGCACGTTTATAAATTATTTTACTATCTCGTTCTACATAGTCGCCCGATGCTATTGGATATGAATACTTGGGCGCATGCGATACGTTATGGCTTCTTATAATTATTTTGTCGTTAACTTTCAGGCTATGCAATTGCTGAAATTCATTAGACGTTTCCAGCCCAAAACTAAGAATGTAATCGTCGTCATTGATCTTTACCATCACTCCGAAACCTAATCGTGAACCTGGCGGAAGAGAAAGAGAGGTTACAACCGCCTCCATTTTGATAGAGTCTTTAATGTTCTTCCTTATTTTAGCTTCAGCAGCATACACTTTTTTACCTGCGGGAGACGCTTCCCATTTTTTGTACATTATACCACCAGGGGTAGCCTCCCATTTTTTCATTTCGGCACTCCTTTCAGCAGCAGAGAGTGGCTTTGGGATTGATTTTTTAGAAGTTTCATTTTTGATTTCGCGATTAGCAAATACTAGTCCGCTTACCACAACCAGCGGTAAGATCAGCGCATAAATAACTTTTTTCATATTTTTTGTAGGTTTAATTAACATAGATATATCTCCTGGTAAATCAGATCCGTTTAAGCCATTTCTTTTATTTTTCATATCCTCTGTTGCCATGGGGATGAAGGTTGCCCTGATTTTTCAACATCCACCCTTGCTGGGTATGGCATAGATCACGTTGCCTGAAACAAATAAATTGAAGACCTTATTTTCTACAGAAGGAAGTAATAATTTCCATGTTTTTCCCTTGTCTGATGATCTGAAAATGCCGTCAGGATGAGTACAAAGGAAGTTTTCACCAACCTGGATAATTAAAGTCCCGAAGGCTTGCAGACGAGGGCGATCATCCCAGGTCCGCCCTATTGAATCAATAAAAACTTTGTCGCCGGCATCAATGGGCTGCCAGGTTTTACCGGCGTCGTAGGATGTACTTAGCCTACT
>JBDSFG010000036.1:0-22444 GCA_039919615.1 Ginsengibacter sp.
ATTGCTGGCAACAGTGCTTTTACCAACCCCTCCTTTCCCACTTACAACACCAATGATATTTTTTACACCACTTAAAACATTTTTATTATCTTTTCTGGTTGAGGTTGTGTTGCTGGTAAAATTTACAGTTATTATTGCTTCTTTATTTACAAGAATTTTTATGGCATTTATGCATGCATTTTTTATCAACTCCTTCATGGGGCAGGCAGGTGTAGTAAGCACTATAGTAAACGACACGACATTGTTATCAACTATGATATTTTTAACCATATTAAGGGTTACAAGGTCTTTGCCAAGGTCTGGTTCCTGCACATTTCCAAGGGCTTTCAAAATGTCTTCCGGCGTCATGGTTCAATTATTTGTTAAAAAGAATTTTAAAATGTAAAATTAACCATTGATAGCCTTATTTTGTCTAATTAAAGTTAATAAGAGATTAAGGTTATACCATATTATTTGCAAAGAGATCGGCAGTAAAATTTTAAAAAATCCGAGGGTGGGCATATGAAAAAAAAATTACGTTTTGGTTTAATCTTCTCTTTAATTTTCCCCTTTGCCGCAAAAGCCCAGTTTGAAACTTTTAAAGATTCTGTTGTTCAATTATATGGGATAGTAATGACTGCAGACAGCCTTAAAGGAATACCGGCAGTAAGCGTAGTTGTTAAAGGACAGAATCGTGGTACTATAACCAATGACCAGGGTGTATTTTCTATCGTAGTTTTAAAAGGCGATGATATAGAATTTAGCAGCATAGGCTATAAGCCAAAGTTAGTGTCAATACCAAAAAATTTAGAAGGCAACCAACAGAGTGTAATTCAACTTTTAGTGCAGGATACTATTTTTCTTCCGGCAACAATAATAAAGCGCAGGCCAAGCCGTGAACAGTTTGAAAGAGATTTTGCAAACGCAAAAATAGCCGACGATAACATGGAAATTGCAAGAAAAAATACAAGTGAAGCCAGCCGCCGGGCGCTATTATCAGTTTATCCTTCTGATGGACGTGAGGCAACCAATTATTTTTTACGCCAGGCTGCAAACAAAGCTTATTATGCCGGCCAGGCTCCGCCGCAAAATATTTTTAATCCACTTGCATGGGCGGAGTTTATAAAAGCATGGAAGCGGGGTGATTATAAAAGAAAGCAATAGTGGTCTGAACAGGGATTTTTGAGCGTAATTGGATTTATGGGATGATTACCTTTGATCATCCTTCCTTTTCTTTAATAAAAATTAAATTGCATTTTCAATATGGGTAATACGGATTCAACTGTTCCATATTCCCACTAATCCCAAAAATCTCAAAAATCATGGTTCAAACAATGATTCAGAAAGTTTCAGTGATTGGGGCAGGAACTATGGGCAATGGTATTGCACATGTATTTGCACAAAATGGCTTTAAAGTAAACCTTATTGATATTTCTCAACCACAGTTGGATAAAGCATTAGTCTCAATTAAAAAAAATCTTGAAAGGCAGGCTGCAAAAAGCTTTATCACTGAAGAAGAAACCACGATTGCACTGCGAAATATAACAACCCATACTTCATTAACCGCGGGTATACAACAGGCAGATCTTGTGATAGAAGCCGCATCAGAAGATCTGGATCTTAAATTAAAATTATTTGCCAAAGCAGATGAAACCGCACCTGAACATTGTATCCTTGCGAGTAATACATCATCTATATCAATTACTAAAATTGCCGCCGCAACCAAACGCCCCGAAAAAGTAATTGGAATGCATTTTATGAACCCGGTTCCTTTAATGAAACTGGTAGAAATAATAAACGGCTTTAATACTGATAAAAATATTACAAAACAAATAATTGAGCTTGCCAAAAAATTAGGAAAGATTCCCTGTGAGGTAAATGATTATCCGGGCTTTATTGCTAACCGTATTTTAATGCCAATGATTAACGAAGCCATTTATAGTTTGTATGAGGGGGTAGCGGGGGTAGAAGAAATTGATACCGTAATGAAACTTGGAATGGCACACCCGATGGGACCTCTGCAGTTGGCTGATTTTATTGGTCTTGACGTGTGTTATTCAATATTAAAGGTTTTACAGGATGGCTTTGGAAATACAAAATACGCTCCATGTCCTTTGCTTTCAAATATGGTTGCCGCAAATTATTTAGGCGTTAAAACACGCGAAGGTTTTTATAAATATTCTTCCGCAACTAAAGATTTGGTGGTAAGCAAAAGATTTGGTTTTTAGGTGTCTGGGGACTGAAGTTGCCGGAAGCCTGTTTCATCGTTTTATTTCAACTTCATACAACTATTAAGCTTGAAATCATTTGCTGTTTCAACTTGAAACGCATAAGCTATAAATGTACTGCCCCGGTCTTTAAATTCGGCTACAGCAGGTTTATCAATTATAAAAAAATAATCCAGAAATCTATAAAGCAAATGAAGTTGCCAGACACTTAAATGTAAAACTATTACTTAGCTAATGGAAGTGAAAATGATTGCTCTATGTTTATATTTACAGGGATGATCTTTATATAATGAAATAAGATTTAAATGATTTACGAAAACACGCTTCAATTTGCCAGTGAACAGGATAACAACGACGTGCTGAAAGAATTTAGAAATAAGTTTTACATCCCTATTGTTAACGGTAAAGAGAGTATTTATTTTACCGGTAATTCTCTCGGCTTACAGCCAAAGTCAACACAAAATTATGTTTTAAAAGAATTGGAGAATTGGGCAAACTTCGGAGTTGAAGGGCACTTTCATATAAAAGAACCCTGGTATTCTTATCATGATTTTTTTCCTGAAAAATTATCAAAAATAGTGGGAAGTAAACCACAGGAAATTGTAGTGATGAACCAACTCACAGTAAATATTCATTTGCTGATGGCATCCTTTTATAGGCCATCTAAAAAAAGATATAAAATTATCTGCGAAGCAAAAGCATTTCCTTCAGATCAATATGCATTGACTTCACAAGTGCTTTTTCATGGCTTTGACCCGGCTGAAAGTATTATAGAAATTTCGCCCCGTAAAGATGAATACACTCTAAGAACAGAAGATATATTAAGAGTGATTAAAGAAAATGAAAATGAATTAGCCCTCATATTTTTTGGAGGTATTAATTACTATACAGGCCAGGTTTTAAACATGATGGCTATTACAAAAGCTGCGCATAATGCAGGCGCCCTTTGTGGGTTTGATCTTGCCCATGCAGTCGGAAATGTTGAATTAAAGCTTCACGAATGGAATGTTGATTTCGCCTGTTGGTGCAGTTACAAATATTTAAATTCAGGCCCCGGTGGAATTGCGGGCGCTTTTATAAATGAACGATATGCTAGTGATACAACATTTTCAAGATTTACAGGATGGTGGGGATATGAAAGGGAAACGAGATTTAAAATGGAGAAAAATTTTAAGCCGATTGCCACTGCAGAAGGGTGGCAACTTAGCAATCCTTCAATTTTAGATATGGCTGCACACAGAGCTGCAATAGATATTTTTGATGAAGCCGGGTTCAATAATATTTTAGCTAAATCAAAAATATTAACTGGCTTCGCTTTATTTATTGTGCAGGAGATAAATCAATCTTCAGGCAAGGAACTAATAAAAATACTTACGCCGTTAAATGCACTGGAGAGAGGAGCCCAAATCTCTATGCTGATAAATGAAAATGCCCATCCTGATAAAATTGCCGGAGGAGGGAAACAAGTATTTGACACATTAAAAGCAAACGGCATTATATGCGACTGGCGTGAACCCAATGTAATACGTATTGCACCGGTACCCTTATATAATTCCTATGAAGATGTATGGCAGTTTGGGGATACTATCAGGACTATATTGAGTAAAATATAACGAAGCCATGCCTGTACCGGAAGTTAAAAATGCAGCCAATGCCCTTTCACATTGCCTCTTGAAAATTCGAGGCTTGGAGCAGGAAATTTAAAAGCGCTTAACATCGCAAATAAAAAACGTAATCCTTTTTTATTGGTCCTGATTCTTGAAAGGTCAATATCCGGGGATATATACCATTGCCTATAGCGCTGTATATCTGAACGGTTAAATGTTACCACTCCGTTTTTATCAAGCGCTATATTGCTTCTTGCGCCAAACATACCTTCTGCGCCATAACCAAATGCAACCGCCACCCAGCGTGGTAATTTTGATTGAGGAAAAAATGAAGCAATGTCAACACTTACCCAATCTGTTACAGCATTATAATCCTTAATAAACCGCTCTGTTTCTGATCTACCAAAAATTTTATCCGCCCGTACATTGAGGTCAGCTTCATGATAATTTTTTTTTAGAAAAGAAAATTTAAGTTTTATCCGCTGATCATCCCAGGCAAGTTCCTGCGCAGTAAACAAGGAAGAGCCAATAATATTTGCCGAAAAATCTCCCCAGCTCCATCCATATTCTGACGAAAATCCATCAAGCGTTTCGATGATAGTTTGATAGGCAACGCCGCTAAGTCCGCTGATCCAGATTCTTTTTTTACGTGGCAAACCAGACCAGCGCCATAATTCATTACTGGCACGACTTTCAATATAAGACCCATAAACATGGCCTGCTTTATCAACCTGCAGCCATTCTGCATTATCGTTAAAAAAATGAAAGCCACTTCGGGGATATTGAGAATACCAGGTAGCATTAAATCCGATTAAAACAGCACTATATCCAACGATATTTCCGGCAGCAACAAGGCGTATTCTCTTTTGATTAAAGGGATAAATACGGTAGCCATTTTTATCAATTGGTAATAATTTCAACCCCTTATCACCTATTTGCAGGCTATCCTGTGCATATAAGCCTGCATAAAAAAGCAAAACTGAAATAAGCAGTAATATTTTTATTTTATTTATAAGGTTGAGATGAGGTTTATTTTTACCATTACATATAAAAAACATATTATCAAAATTAAGGTAGTTAGTGTGCTTACAAGTTTAAATAATCAAAATTCTATACCTTCAAACTATAAACTTTTAATATGGAACCAATAACACAGCAAAGGATAAATGAATGGCTTACCCCGGCTTACGACCAGGCAACTAAAGATAAAATTCTGGAACTGCAAAAGGAGCATCCGGAAGAACTGGAAGATGCTTTTTATAAGAACCTGGAGTTTGGCACAGGTGGTCTCAGGGGCATAATGGGTGCAGGAACTAACCGCATAAATAAATATACTATAGGAATGGCAACCCAGGGATATGCAAATTATTTAAAGAAGTGTTTTCCGGATATAAAAGTAGCAGTTGCTCATGACAGCAGGAATAACAGCCGCGAATATGCTGAGATAACTGCAAATGTTTTTGGCGCAAATGGCATAAAAGTTTTTTTATTTGAATCTCTGCGACCCACACCGGAATTGAGTTTCGCCATAAGGCATTTTGGTTGCCAGGGCGGTGTTGTATGTACTGCCTCGCATAACCCTAAAGAATATAATGGCTACAAAGCTTATTGGGATGATGGCGGACAAATGGTGCCTCCGCATGATAAAAATGTAATTGCCGAAGTAGAAGCCATAAAATCGATTAATGATGTAAAATGGAGCGGAGGTGAAAATAACATCACTATCATCGGTAAAGATGTGGATGATGAATATATAAAAATGGTTAAGGCCCTAAGTGTTTATCCTAATATTTGCATGGCTCAGCATGATCTTAAAATTGTTTATACTCCTATACATGGCACTGGTATTAAATTAGTACCCCGGGTGCTGCAAACTTTTGGTTTTGATAATGTGCATATCGTTGAAGAGCAGGCAACACCAGATGGCAATTTCCCTACTGTAAATTATCCCAATCCGGAAGAGAAGGAAACAATGAGTATCGGACTTAAAAAAGCAAAAGAACTTGATGCAGATATTTTATTGGGCACTGACCCGGATGCGGACCGGGTTGGCATTGGCGTTAAAAATCACAAAGGTGAATGGATATTAATGAACGGAAACCAAACCGCATTGCTTGCTTTTAACTATATGATTGAAGCAAGAAAAATAAAAGGTACAGCACAGCCTAATGATATGGTGATAAAAACAATCGTGACAACCGATCTCATTGATGAAATAGCAAAGCAAAATAATATTGCGTGTTATAATGTATTGACAGGTTTTAAGTGGATAGCCGAATTAATAAAAGAAAAAGAAGGCAAAGAAAATTATGTAATTGGAGGAGAAGAAAGTTTTGGTTTAATGATAGGCGATAATGTTCGGGATAAAGATGCTGTGAGTGCTGTTGCCCTACTTTGCGAAATGGCAGCCTATGAAAAAAATAACGGTAAAAGTTTATTCGATAAACTAATTGAGCTTTACGTAAAGTATGGCTTCTATAAAGAAAACCTTATCTCCATAACTAAAAAGGGAATGAACGGCACCAAAGAAATTGCTGATATGATGGAGGCTTACCGCAATAATCTGCCAAAGCAAATAAATGGCTGCGATGTAGTACACCTGCTGGATTACGAAGAACAAACCAGTAAAAATTTAGCCACAGGCGAAAGCGGAAAAATTGGCCTGCCAAAAAGTAATGTATTGCAATTTATTCTTTCAGACGGAAGTAAAATATCCGCAAGGCCAAGCGGCACAGAGCCTAAAATAAAATTTTATTTCAGCGTAAACGCAAAGCTTTTGAGCGCAGCAGATTTTGATAATAAAGAAAAAGAACTCGATGATAAAATTGCTTCGATAATTGCAGATATGAAATTGAAGAATTGATATTTATAATGGCCTAAGGATGTCATCTTTGAAAGATGACATCCTTTATCAACGTATTGTTACACCTAAATTTTAAACCATGAAAAAGATAACTTTCATTTTACCAGTCTTATTATTAGTCGTTTCTTTTTTGGCGGCACAATCAAATTACAAAGTTGTATTTGATATCACCAGTAAAGACACCGTAGATCATAAAATGGCCATCCGCTGGGTAAATGAAGTTTTAAAAGCTGAGCCCACAGCACAGGTGGAGGTTGTGTTTTTCGGTCAATCGCTGGATATGATCACAAAAAATAAATCAGTAGTTGCGGATGCAATAACAAAAATTTCGGCAAATAAAAATGCATCTTTTAAAGTATGCAGAGTTGCTATGAAGGCTCATGATATTGATATGAGCCAGTTGGTTGACGGCGTTCAAACGGTACCGGATGGTATTTATGAAATCATTAGTAAGCAAAAAGACGGGTGGGGTTACATCAAGGTATCTCATTAAACAGCATTTTGAAGTGCCTGAAATCGCACTGCCGCCGTATTAAACATCACTACATTTAATAAAAAAAATTCATGAAAAATATAATAAGTGTTCTCTTAATCGCATTATCAATACCTGCTTTTTGCCAGAAGAACAAAATGACACCTGAGTTTTTATGGAAGCTTGGCAGGGTGTCGGCACTGGGCATTACTAAAGATGGAAACAGTGCGGTGTACTCCGTAAGCAGTCCGAATATTGCCGAAAATAAAAGCACCCATGAAACCTTTGTAGTTTCAGTAAACGGAGGCTCATCTGTGCAAACCCTAAGCCTGGATAGCGTTCTAAAGAATAAGAACATTTCCCCTGATGGCAAACACATCATTTTTAGTAAAGAAATAAAACTATTAAATGTAACAGGCGCTGATTATTACCCTGATCTCACTAAATCCAATGCATACATTTATGATAATCTTAATTACCGGCACTGGGATACATGGGAAGACGGGAAATTTGATCATGTTTTTGTTGCTGATCTTGTTAATGGAAAACCGCTAAATGAAAAAGATATTATGGCAGGCGGACAATTTGATTGTCCACAAAAACCATTTGGAGGTGATGAAGATTATATTTGGAGCCCCGACAGTAAAAACATAATTTATGTAACAAAGAAAAAATTTGGTAAAGACTATGCATTAAGTACCAATACAGATATATACCAGTATAATATTGAAACCGGCAAAACAACTAATATCACAGAGGGCATGTTGGGTTATGATATTAATCCGGCATTTAATAGAGACGGGGCTCTTGCATGGCTGAGCATGCGCAGGGATGGTTTTGAATCTGATAAACAAGACCTGGTAATATTCAAAGGCGGTGGTAAGATAAATATAACCAAACAAAGAGATGATCTTCATGTTGATGGATTTAAATGGAGCGAAGATGGGAAACACATTTATTTCTGGGCGCCGATAAAAGCAACCGAACAATTATTTGATGCTGACCTCGCTTCTGGAAATATCCGGCAAATAACCACCGGGGAATTTATGTTTTCAGATATTACAGGTGATTTGGGTAGTAAAATAATTGCAGCCAGAACTGACATGAGCCATGCACCGGAAATTTTTGCAATTGATAAAAGTACCGGAGGCATGCTGCAACTTTCGCATGTAAACGATAACTTATATAATACTATTGACACAAGTAAAGCAGAAAGACGATTTATAAAAACAAGCGATGGAAAACAAATGCCAACCTGGATAATATATCCTCCCGGTTTTGATCCCAATAAAAAATATCCAACATTGTTGTTTTGCCTCGGCGGGCCGCAAGGCACTACTCCTTTTTATTCTTTCCGTTGGAATTTTCAACTCATGGCAGCACAGGGATATATTGTGGTAGCGCCTGACAGACGAGGAGTATTTGGCAATGGCACAAAATGGAGCCAGGATGTAAGTAAAGATTGGGCAGGGCAGGTAATGAAAGATTATTTATCGGCGATTGATGAAATATCAAAGGAAAAATTTGTTGATAAAAACCGGCTCGGATGTACAGGCGCCAGCTATGGCGGTTATTCTGTTTACATGCTTGAGGCATTACATGAGGGCCGCTTTAAAACCTTTATTGCTCATGATGGCGTTTTTGATCTCAGAAGTATGAGTGGAACTACTGAAGAATTATGGTTTACAAACTGGGATCTTGGTGGTTATTACTGGGATAAAAAAAATGCAGCTGCGCAAAAAAGTTTTGATAAGTTCTCCCCTTCCAATTTTGCAGATAAATGGAATACGCCCATCATGATTATCCAGGGAGGCAAAGATTACAGAGTACCTATAGAGCAAGGGTTACAGGCATTTCAGGTAGCGCAGTTAAAAGGAATAAAGAGCAGGCTACTTTATTTACCTGATGAAAATCATTGGGTACTTAATGCACAAAATGCAATGGTATGGCAGCACGAATTTTTTAAATGGCTTGACGAAACACTTAAATAATCTTTTTTAAGTTATGCCTTCATCAAAAATTAATCTCTTACAGAAATAGCATCAAGATCTTTTTCCGTAAAAAGTTAATTAATAATATTAATTTTCCGTAAAATTTGAAGCAGCTACTTATAACCTTAGGTTTTACTTTAGCATCAATTCCTTCAATATCCGTTAAACCCTGTCCTTTATCTCCCCAATAAAAAAATTTACCCAGTAGATTATTGGTAACATATAAAATATGTTACGGGTAATTTTATTAACATACCTGTGTAGAGCTGATTAAGCATCTGTAAAGAGATTTATTTACTATTTGAACAATTATTTTTTAATTCCGACAACATGGTAACCGTTATGAAAAGAAATACGCACATTTTCAAGCTAAGATTTCCACTGATCTTAATTTCAATTTTAATTTCTTCTTTACTTTCTGCACAATGGGTAAGAAAAGCTGATGGCCTTAAACCAAGATCTGAGCTTGCAGAAACCGTGGTATATAATTCCAAACTTTATTCCTTTGGTGGATTTTCGGATAGTCTCTATCATGTTGAACCCACCTCAGAGGTATATAATCCTGCAACAAATACATGGACATACCTTGCCTCAATGCCACTTAATACAGCGATGACCCATGCGGATGTAATTTTAATAGATAATACAGTGTGGCATATTGGTGGTCGTGTGGGCCAAAACCCAGGTACTATGAGCAGTAAAGTCTGGATTTATAATATTACAACCAATACCTGGTCGGCGGGACCGGAAATACGGGATCCTGCTACTGGCCAACCTATGGTTATAGCTGCTTCAGGTTCCGTTTTATTAGGCCGTGTTATTCATATTTTTGGTGGCTTTACTCCAACGGGTTGCAGCAATGATCAGGATACGTATCACCTGACGCTGGATGTAGATACATGGCTTTCAAATCCATCCATGCCTGCTCCATGGAAAAACAATCTAAAGCCGCTTCCTTTAAAACGCAATCATTTAAGTGCATTAACGCTTGGGGGGAAAATATACGCTATTGGTGGACAATTAGACCATGATTGCGGAGGAAAAACAGAAGTCCCATATTGTCACGTTTACAACCCATCAACAGATTCATGGAAACAGTTAACTTCATTACCAACCGGCCGTTCTCATGCAGAAGGATCCACTTTTGCAATAGACGGAAAAATATACATTGCGGGCGGGCAAAAAGGTGACGGAACTTCAACTTCAATGATCACAGTGTTTGATCCTGCTGCTAACAATGGTGCAGGAGCCTGGAATAGTAATGCATTTAATCTCCCTTATATATATGAGGGCTTATCAGCTACGATTATCGGCGCTTCGTTTATTGTTTCTCATGGAAGCCAGGGGCCAAGTAAGTATTCTCAAAAATTAACCTATACCCGGCCGATTGCCCGAAATCCTGTTTACAAACTGGGCTTTCCTTCGGAATGTTTAAATTTAAATGATTCTTCCGGCAATTCTTTAAAAGGTTACACCTGGCTGTACACAATTGATAGTACAAAAAGCTACACTACCTCTTCAAATGCAAGTTGGCTGGCAGTTACTAAAAATGCTGCCGGCGTTGCAAATCAAAATGCCGTAGATATAGCGGTAACTGCAGATACAACAGGCCTGGCGCCAGGCACTTATAGCGCCACAATTACTGCTACCGGAACAGGGGGTGGCACTTATTATACCCCTGCAACCTTGTGTGTAAATCTCACGGTGCATCAAAATTATCAGTCAGGTGCTGAACTTATAACAAATATTATTTCTACCAGTGGCGGTAATTATATTTTAAGCCATTTAGCAGTTGATACTGCTATCTATACAGACCGTGCTTATGTAGCTACATCGGTGCCTGTTAATTTAAACAACGCATCTTTTATCAAAACGCCTAATAATGATAAGGCCAATACAAGTGCTACTTTACTTTCGTTTAATATAAATCAGGACGCTGCTGTATACATTGCATACGATCCCAGAGCAACTGTTTTGCCAGCATGGTTAAGCGGTTTTCAAAAATTAGCATCCCAGGTGGGTATCAATGATCCTAAAATAACCTACCTCGAACTGTATAGTAAAAATTATACTAAAGGAACGGTGAGCCTGGGCGGTAATTTACAAAGCCCTGCAGCTGGCGCTTTGAACAATTATTTTGTGATAGTTGTTCCGCAAACTGCACCAATTCAATATAACTTAACGGTTTCTGCAACTGGCAATGGCACAGTAACTAAAAATCCTAACCAGGCTACTTATGCCAATGGATCTGCTGTTACTTTAACAGCAATACCTGCGGCTGGCCAGCAATTCACAGGCTGGAGTGGTGCGGCCTCAGGTACGGTTAACCCTTTGACCATCACTATGGATGGTAATAAATCTATTACGGCTGCTTTCGCCCCAATCCAGTATAACCTTACTGTCGCCATCAGCGGCAATGGTACGGTAACTAAAAATCCTAACCAGGCCACTTATGCCAGTGGATCCGCTGTTACTTTAACAGCAACGCCTGCGGCTGGCCAGCAATTCACAGGCTGGAGTGGCGCAGCCACTGGTTCGGTTAACCCTTTGACGATTACTATGGACGCCAATAAATCAATTACCGCTACGTTTGCTACAACATCAGTTCAGTATACGCTAACACTTACCATAAGCGGCAACGGCACAGTAACTAAAAATCCAAACCAATCCAATTATGCCAGTGGTACTAACGTTACGATAACCGCAACGCCTGCTACCGGACAGCAATTTAATGGTTGGAGTGGAAATGCCTCAGGAACAACTAATCCTTTGGTTATAACAATGACTACTAATAAAAATATCACTGCGACTTTTGTACAAATACCCGCATTAGTTTCAAATATTACTACAACAACAGGTCGCCAGTATACCTTAAGTGTATTAACTGCAGGCACTGCTGTGTACACCGACCGCACCACCCAGGCCACGACAGTACCGTCTTCATTGAACAACACCTCTTTTATAAAAACACCTAATGATGATAAATCAAATAAGTCTGCCGTTGTATTCTCTTTTAATATTAGCCAGAATGCCACTATTTATATAGCATATGATCCCAGGGGTAGAAATCTGCCGGCTTGGCTAAGCGGATGGCAAAAATTAACTGGCCAGCAGGTAGGTGTAAATGATACTAAAATAAATTACATGCAATTGTATAGTAAAAGTTATTCAGCCGGAAAAGTGAGCTTAGGAGGTAATTTACAAAGCCCGGCAAATGGCTCTCTAAGTAATTATTTTGTTATAGTACAAGCACAACAAATGCAAAGACCGGCAGCCAATCAATCGTATAGTAATCCTAATAAGAGTTTTAACGATCAAAATATAGAAAAGCCCGAAATGCCTGATATTGAGAATTCAGCTTTAAAATTAAAACTGTATCCAAACCCTAACCCTGGAAATAAAATTCACATTAACGCAGAAAACTTTTCAAAAAATGAAATTGTGGTTATAACCTTGCAGGATGCACTTGGAAGAGTTATTAAATCAACGAAAGCAGTCACAAATAACAAGGGAGCATTCAATAAGGAGATTTTTGTTCCCAATAAAATTGCAAAAGGCCTTTATATTATTAATGCCGTTTCGCTTATACATAATGTGCAGGAAAAAATTATTATCCTGTAGAATTCTCTTTAAATTTTTGACATCAGTGGTATTGTTTTTAAATATCCTTTTTAAAAATTCAGGTCATTAAATTAATTCTGACAGCCATTACAATATTTCAGCAAGAATAAAACTCTGCCGATAATTCAACTAATTCCCCTCTTTTTTTAAGGCTTTTGTATTACCTTTGCCCTCCCAATTTAAAACCGTTGGGTTTATTTATGAGTAACGATATTATTAACCAAAATGCTGATGGACAGGGGGTGTTAGAAGAAACACCTGCAGCAATAACAAATCCACCTGTTGAAGCATCTGCAGAAGTGACGCAGGAAGAAGTACCCCAAACTACCCTTGCTTCTGAAGAAGTTGCTGATTTACCACAACCTATTGATGAAACAAAGAAAGAAACACCACATGATGATTTTGACTGGAGTGTAGATAAGCGCAATGTTACCAGTTATAATAACGAAGAAAGAAAGAAATATGACCTGGTATATGACAGCACGTTTAAGCAAATAAATGACGGGGAAATGATTCATGGAATTGTAGTGGCTCTCACAAAAACGGATGTAGTTGTAAATATTGGTTTTAAAAGCGACGGATTAGTTTCTTTAAATGAATTCAGGGATATGCCAAACCTGAAGGTTGGCGATGATGTGGAAGTAATGGTAGCTGAAAAAGAAGACCGCGATGGCAATCTTCATCTTAGCCGTAAACAGGCCAGAACTACCAGGGCATGGGAAAGAATTGTTGAAATGCACAAGACCGGAGAAATTGTAACCGGCCTTGTTACCAGCAAAACCAAGGGCGGGCTTATTGTAGATGTATTCGGCATGGAAACTTTTTTACCAGGTTCGCAAATAGATGTTAAACCTGTTACTGATTATGATCAGTTTGTAGGAAAAACCATGGAGTTTAAAGTAGTTAAGATAAATGAAACTATTAAGAATGCCGTTGTTTCTCATAAAGCTTTAATTGAAAGTGATATTGAGCAGCAACGTGCTGAGATAATGGGTAAGCTTGAAAAGGGCCAGGTATTGGAAGGCACTATTAAAAATATTACTGACTTTGGCGCCTTTCTGGATCTCGGAGGTCTTGATGGACTGTTATATATAACTGACATCAGTTGGGGACGTATAAATCATCCGACAGAAGTGCTAAAGTTGGATCAGAAGTTAAATGTAGTTGTATTGGATTTTGATGATGACAAAAAACGAATTAGTCTTGGCTTAAAACAATTGACACCTCATCCATGGGATACATTACCAGAAACCATTAAAGAAGGTGAAGTAGTAAAAGGCAAAGTAGTTAATATAGAAGATTACGGCGCCTTCCTTGAAATTTTCCCTGGTGTTGAAGGCCTGGTGCATGTAAGTGAAATCACATGGGCGAATACGCCTGTTAATGCCAAAGAATTTTTTAAGCTCGGAAATGAGCATGAAGCTAAGGTAGTTACCCTTAGCAAAGAGGATCGTAAAATGAGCCTGTCCATTAAACAAATGACTCAGGATCCCTGGAATACAATTGAAACCCAATATCCGGAACGCAGCAAGCATAAAGGTTTAGTAAAAAATATTACGCCTTACGGGGTATTTGTTGAACTATCTCCCGGCATTGGCGGAATGATCCACATTAGCGACCTAAGCTGGCTTAAACGATTTAATAACCCTCATGAATATACAAAAGTGGGTAATGAAATTGATGTGATCATATTGAGCATTGACAAAGACAACCGTAAGCTTCAGTTGGGTCACAAACAAATTGAGGAAGATCCATGGAATTCTTTGGAAGAAACATTTCATGTGGGCAGCATTCACCAGGGAACTGTTATCCGCAAAGACGACAAAGGAGCCCTTGTGCAGTTGCCTTATGGCCTTGAAGGTTTTTCTCCTGCACGTCATTTAAGAAGGGAAGACGATAAAACCGTTAATGTGGATGAGATTGAGCAATTTATGGTAATAGAGTTTGACCGCAATGACAAAAAGATCATTTTAAGCCATAGCCGTATTTGGGAACAGGCTAAAGCTGAGGAAAAGAATGCCGAATTAAAAGAAAAAAGGGCTGATGCGGAAACTACAAAGAAGGCGGTTAAAAATATCCAAAGTAAAGTTGAAAAAACAACTCTTGGTGATCTTGGTGTGTTAGCTGATCTTAAAAAGAAGATGGATAATGAGGGTGAAAGTACCCCGGAAAATAAAACGGAAAAGTAACTTCAAAACAATTTTCCATAAAAAACCCACTCATTTAAGGTGGGTTTTTTTTATGGAAAAATATTCACGCCAGATCATCAGCCTTACAAATCATGTTGAGGCAATCACCACTTATCAACTTCTTCATGATCCGTATTTTTTATTATAGGATCAGTTTCAGGAGTATTTTCGGGTAATGCACTATCTTCTATAGTTTCTTTTGCGGGTGTTTCAATTTCTGAAATCACATTATGACTTTCCGGAGTTTCAGGTTGTTCAGTAATATTTTCCTGCATATCGTGATTAAAGGCATCAAAATCAAAATCAGGCATTAAATCGGTTTTTACATATTCAACAGCTTCGGTAAGGCCTTTTATGAATTTATTAAAATCCTCTTTATATAAAAATAATTTATGCCTGTCATATCCATCTTCATTAAACCGTTTGCGGCTTTCAGTGATTGTTAAATAATAATCATTGCCGCGGGTAGCTCTAACATCAAAAAAATAAGTTCTGCGTTTGCCAGCTCTTATTCGTGCACTATATACACTTTCCATTTTTTTATCATTATTCTCGTACGCCACTTTATAAATTTTTATTTTTTATGAGAAATTTTAATAGCAAGGCAAAGATAAAATTGTTTTTCAAATGACAAAATTTACAAACATGTTATTAATTACCCCTTCCTTGCTTTTCCCGTTTTTGTTGTTGATAATACATCTCAGCATATAAGCCATTTTTATTCATTAAACTCAAATGGGTTCCCTGTTCTTCAATGGTGCCATCTTTCATTACTATTATCTTATCAAAATTAAATAACGAAAATATCCTGTGAGTGATAATGAGCGCTGTTCTGTTTTTAAGGTAGCCATGTAAATTTGTAATGATCTCATTTTCTGTTTTGGCGTCCACAGCACTTAAGCAATCATCAAAAATTACAATCTCATGCTTTTTAATTAACGCCCGGGCTATGGATATCCGTTGCTTTTGCCCACCGCTTAAGGTAACTCCTCTCTCCCCTATTATGGTTTGATATTTTTTGCTGAATTGTTGAATTTCTCTTTCTACAACGGCCTCTCTTGCGGCTTCCGTAATATCCTGTTCAGTTACTTCTTTTACACCGAAACCAATATTTTCATAAACAGTATCACTGAATAAAAAAACATCCTGTGGTACATAACTTATCTGAGAACGTAAACTTTCAAGATCAATTTGTTTTATAGATAGAGCGTCATACAAAATATCGCCTTCCTGCGGCTCATACATTCTTAATAATAACTGTGCAAGTGTAGACTTGCCTGATCCGGTTTTACCAATTATTGCAATTTTTTCGCCCTTATTAATTTTTAAATTAAAATGCTTTATAGAATTGATCCCTGTATGCGGATAAGTAAAATCAACATTTACAAATTCAATATTCCCTGTTAATAGCGGCTTTAAATTACGCTGATTTTTAATAGTTGGAACGGTGTGTAAAAATTCATTTATCCTGCGCTGAGAAGTTGAAGCTCTCTGTATCATACTGGCCGTCCATCCAATTGCGCTTACCGGAAATGTAAGTATCAGGATATACATTATGAACTCTCCTATTACTCCAATGTTTATTTCTCCCTTAATAACATATAATCCCCCAATCATAATAGTAGCCAGTGTGCTAAGGCCAATTAACAATGACATTGCAGGAAAATATATTGATTCTGTTTTTGCCAGTGAAATCGCGTTTTTTCTATAAGCTTCACTATTATTTTTAAAAAACCCAAGCATAGCATTTTCCTGAACAAAGGATTTTATAACTCTTATTCCTGAATAAGATTCTTGCGCATTGGTCGTTAAATCAGAAAGTAATGACTGGATCTTATCGCTTTTTTTATTGATAATAGTATTTACATAATAAATTGTAAAAGCCAGTATAGGCAAAGGTGAGAGCACATATAGGGTTAGTTCTTTATTTTCCTTTAGCATATAAAACAGTGAGAAACCGATAGTGGCAGCAAGATTAATAAGGTACATCACTGCCGGCCCAGTGAACATCCGTACCCTGCTGACATCTTCTGAAATGCGATTCATAAGATCACCTGTATTGTGAGTTTTAAAAAATGCTATGTCAAGCTTTTGATATTGATCAAAGATTTCATTTTTTTGTTCGAACTCAATATGCCGGCTCATTACAATAATTGTTTGCCGCATAAGAAACATGAAAAACCCGCTTACCAGAGCAAGCGCCAGCAAAATAACGCCGCAAAAAATAATTTTCTTTTTAAAAGAGAATTCTGAGGTACCCATTTTCTCCACTATATATTTCTGAACAAGAGGGTCGTAACTCGCCTTTGTAGGATTTACAGCTACCTCACTATTTTTCTGAAAACTTATCTCAACTGTATTTAATACATACTTGGTAATTTGAGGAGAAAGAATACGGAAATAATTAGACAGGATGATAAAAATAATTCCAAGCAGAAAGAGCCATTTATATTTCCAAAAATATTTATTAAGTGATTTCAGGTGCTTCATTGGCACAAAATTACAAATTATTGAAAGTAGCTGCTTTTGAAGTTCTATAATTACCTGCCTGAAAATTATCCTTTGATAATTTATTACTTTTTATATGCTGATTGAACCAACTAAAGACAATAATCTTAATGTGAGTTTGTAAATCAAAATAAACTGAAATGTAGTCTCAGGCTAGCCCGGCGGGTTGTGAGAGCATTGAATGCATCTTTATTATGAGATCATTTACTTCAAAGGGCTTGGCAATAAAATCATCTGCGCCATACTCGTATATTGCAGCGTCTGCAATACGCGGATAGGCCGAAAATATCAGGATGGGTATATGGCTTGTAAGTGTTCCTGACTTCAATTGTTTACATATCTCCAGCCCGTCAACACCAGAAAGAAATACATCGAGAAGAATGATCTGTGGATTAAAATTTTTAATCTTTTCAAATCCATTTTCCCAGCTATTATTTGTTTCAACGTTGAATCCTCTTTTGCTAAGTAAAGATTTTATAATCTCAAGTAAGTCTTTATCATCGTCAATAACCAATACTTTACACATGGCGTATTTTTTGCAATCGGGGGAAGTAAATTTAGAACTAAATTTTAACTATTCAAAAATAAACCTTGAAACAACCGGCAAGGCAAATCCTGTATTATTTAATTATTATGGTTACCCAAACCGATAAAAAAATAAGATACTTAAAGAAGAATTTTTCCGTTTATGTTCCGAAACATCCAAGCATTAATTTAAAAGGATGATTCATAAAAATGGCATCTTTGTTAAAATCAAAATTAATTAGGACATATCCCATATAAAATAATAATTTTACACGTCAAATTTAAAAAATTGAATATCTCGACACATACAAAGTACTTTATTTTTTACCCATCACTTACCAGTGGTGTGTATGCTGTTTGCTTTGATCTTTTCCCTTGCCTTCCTTGCCGACCTTGATACTGATAGGACGAGCTTCTGACCAAGGCCCCTATCAGTGAATAATTCTCACAAATTTATTTGGATTGGTTATCCCCTTTATAAAAAATAATTTACATCGTGGAAAACAATATCATTATAAAAGTAGCCACCCCTGACGACGCTAAATACGCTACAAACATTACCAGAGAAATGGAATCTTCTGCAATGGCACGGGGAACTGGTATTGCAAAACGCTCCCCTGAGTACATTGCTGAAAAAATTAACGAAGGCAAGGCGGTAATTGCTTTAACTCCTGATGGTGGATGGGTAGGCTTTTGCTATATAGAAACATGGGAAGGGGAATACGTTGCTAATTCCGGGCTGATTGTAGCGCCAGAGTACAGAAAGACCGGCGTGGCAAAAGCCATCAAGCGAAAGATATTTGAACTTAGCCGCGAAAAATACCCGGATGCAAAACTTTTTGGTTTAACTACCGGCCTTGCTGTAATGAAAATAAACAGCGACCTTGGGTACGAGCCGGTGACCTATTCTGAGCTTACACAGGATGAAAAGTTTTGGGCGGGCTGCAAAAGCTGTATTAACTATGACATACTGATGAGTAAAGAAAGAAAGAATTGTATGTGCACTGCTATGCTCTACGATCCTAAAGACCATTATGAGCCACAGGAAACCAAAGAATTTTTTGAAAAGAAATCAAAAGTTTTAGAGAGACTTCTGCAAATAAAGGAATGGAAATTTTTAAGGCCCTTTTTGAGAAAGGAAAAAGACAAAAAAGCTGCATTAAGGCCAAAGTCAATTCTCCAATATTTCTTTAATCTTTAACGTTGCCTGCTTAACTGCAGGTCTTAATTATAGTAATGTCAAAAAAAATTGTTTTAGGTTTTAGTGGTGGCCTTGATACTTCCTATTGTGTAAAATATTTAACTGATGAAAAAGGTTGCGAAGTACACAGCATCACCGTGAATACCGGTGGATTTACAAACGACGAATTAGAAAAGATAGAACAACATGCACGCAAACTTGGTGTTGCTTCTCACACCAGTGTTAATGCAATTGAAAGCTATTACGGCAGCATAATTAAATACCTTGTATTTGGAAATGTATTAAAAAATAACACCTACCCCTTAAGTGTAAGCGCAGAGCGCCTTAGCCAGGCCCTGCATATTGCAGATCATGTGGAGAAGTTAAATGCTGATGCCGTTGCTCATGGAAGCACAGGAGCAGGTAACGACCAGGTTAGGTTTGATATGATCTTTAATAACATGATACCCGGTATTGAAATAATTACCCCTATCAGAGATTTAAAATTAAGCCGTGAAGAGGAAGTTGAATATTTGAAAAGTAAAGATGTTGAGATGAATTTTGAAAGGTCTCATTACTCAATTAATAAAGGTTTGTGGGGAACAAGTGTAGGCGGAAAAGAAACATTGCACAGCAAAGGGATGTTACCGGAAGAGGCATGGCCCACACAGGTAACGAAGCATGGAGATGAGGAAGTGAAATTAAGTTTTCACAAAGGGGAATTGAAAGAAGTAAATGATAAAAAGTTTAATCACTCCACTGAAGCTATTCAAAATTTACAGGCGATCGCCTCGCCTTACGGTATCGGGAGAGACATCCATATTGGCGACACAATTATAGGCATAAAGGGCCGCGTTGGTTTTGAAGCCGCAGCGCCAATGATTATTATAAAAGCGCATCATACGCTGGAAAAACATGTGCTTACCAAATGGCAATTAAATTTAAAGGAACAACAAGCACAATTTTATGGCAATTGGCTGCATGAAGGACAAATACTTGACCCTGTGATGAGAGATATCGAAGCTTTTCTTACATCAACACAAAGGAATGTTACTGGTGATGTATTTGTACAATTAATGCCTCACCATTTCCAGGTAACGGGAGTTGAATCTCAATACGATCTTATGAGCAGTAAGTTTGGCAAATATGGCGAAATGAATACAGGGTGGAGTGGCGAGGATGTAAGAGGTTTCACCAAAATCTTTGGGAATCAAACGATGATATATCACCAGGTAAAAACTCATGCTGATGAACATGCTTAAAGTTGGCATTGTTGGTGGTGCAGGCTATGCAGGTGGCGAATTAATCCGTCTTCTTATGAATCACCCGGCAACTGAAATCGTTTTTATTCATAGCAAAAGCAATGCGGCAAAACCAGTAAGCACCGTTCACAATGATCTTATTGGTGAAACGGATTTAAAGTTTACAAATGAATTAAACCAGGATATTGATATTTTGTTTTTATGTGTAGGGCATGGCGACGCAAAAAAATTCTTGCAGGGAAATATTATAGATGATAAAATAAAAATCATTGATCTTTCCCAGGATTTTCGGTTACAGCAGCAATCGAAAATCGAAAATCGCGAATTCGTTTACGGCCTTCCTGAATTAAATAAAGAAGAAATAAAATCTGCAAAAAATATAGCCAACCCCGGCTGTTTTGCAACAACAATCCAATTAGGATTATTGCCTCTTGCGAAGGCAGATTTATTAAAAGAAATATATATCACAGGAATAACAGGCTCAACCGGTGCAGGACAAAGCCTTTCAACAACTTCGCATTTTAGCTGGCGTGCAAATAACATACAGGCTTATAAAACTTTAACTCATCAGCACTTAGATGAGGTATATCAGTCACTAAATAAATTACAAAATAATTTTCCAATTATCCCTTCAGGGGACTGGGGCATAAATTTTGTTCCCTGGCGTGGAGATTTTACAAGAGGCATCTTCATAAGCTCACAATTGAATTGTGATTTGAGTTATGCAGAATTAAAAGTTTTGTACGAGGATTTTTATAAAGATCATCCATTTACATTTTTAAGCCAGGAACCTATTTCACTTAAGCAGGTTGTAAACACAAATAAATGTGTAATTCAATTAGAAAAAGTTGGCAGCAAATTAGTTGTTCATTCAGCAATAGATAACTTATTAAAAGGTGCCACCGGCCAGGCAGTTCAAAATATGAACCTAATGCTTGGGATAGATGAAACAACGGGATTAAAGTTAAAAGCAAATTATTTTTAAATGAAATTATTCGACGTCTACCCCCTCAATGACATCACAGTTATAAAGGCAAAAGGCTCGTACGTATGGGACGATAATGGTGTAAAGTATTTAGATATGTATGGCGGCCATGCTGTTATAAGTATTGGCCATACCAACCGTCACTGGGTAAAGCGTATAGAAGATCAATTGCATAAGATTGCTTTTTATTCTAACTCAATTAAAATTCCTTTACAGCAGCAACTTGCCGATAAACTTGGAGCAGTAAGTGGCAAAGAAAATTATCAGTTATTCTTATGTAACAGCGGCGCAGAAGCCAACGAAAATGCTTTAAAGCTCGCCTCTTTTTATAATGGCAAGAAAAAAGTAATTGCTTTCACAAAAGCATTTCATGGCAGAACATCACTTGCTGTTGCGGCAACGGATAATCCAAATATTGTTGCTCCTGTTAATGAAACCGATAACGTGATTTTTTTGCCGTTTAATGATGAAGAGGCATTAATAAATTATTTTGAAGATCATTTCAATGAAATTTCTTCAGTGATAATTGAAGGGGTACAGGGAGTTGGAGGAATTAATGTTGCCAATGAAAGCTTTTTACAATTGATCAGAAAATTGTGCGATGAATATAATGCGGTCTATATTGCTGACAGTGTTCAATGTGGCTATGGAAGAAGTGGCAGGTTTTTTTCTCATGATTATGCCGGCGTAAATGCTGATATCTATTCCATGGCAAAAGGCATGGGAAACGGGTTCCCTGTTGGTGGTATTTTAATAGCTCCACAAATACATCCAAAACATTTTATGTTAGGCACTACGTTTGGAGGAAACCATCTTGCATGTGCTGCAGCACTGGCGGTGCTTGAGGTAATAGAAAAAGAAACACTTATAAGGCAGGCAGAAAAAAATGGCTTGTATTTATTAAATGAGTTAAAAAAAATTAAGCACATTGAAAATGTAAGAGGTAAAGGTTTGATGATAGGATTTGATGTTCCCGCGAAATTTAAAGATCTTAAAAAGAATTTGTTGAATAACCACCATATTTTTACCGGCGA
>JBDSFG010000053.1:0-3499 GCA_039919615.1 Ginsengibacter sp.
ACATGCGCCTGGCAACTCAAATCGCCAAACACCTAAACAAACTTTCCCGTAAAGCTTTCTTTAACTTTCTTCAATCCTGCCGGAATACCAGCGTATACTAAATTACCGCCACCATCCCCAGCTTCGGGGCCCAAATCAATTACCCAATCAGCAGATTTTATAACGTCAGTATTGTGCTCAATTACTAATATAGAATGGCCTTGCTCAATAAGCGCATTAAAAGAAGTGAGTAGTTTTTTTATATCATTAAAGTGAAGGCCCGTTGTTGGCTCATCAAAAATAAATAACACGTGGCCGCTATTGCCATTACCATCTTTTGAACCTTTGCCTTTTCCTAAAAATGACGCAAGTTTTACCCGCTGCGCTTCTCCGCCGGATAAGGTATCTGATGACTGGCCAAGCTTAATATAACCTAAACCAACTTCGCTCAGGGGCTTTATTTTTTTTGCCACATCAACACCTTCCTTGCTGGTACCACCAGGTGAGGAGAAAAAAGAGATAGCTTCATCAACACTCATTTGCAAAACATCATGAATATTCTTTTCTTTATAAGTTACTTCCAGTACTTCTTCCTTAAATTTTTTGCCACCGCACACTTCGCACACTAAATGAACATCCGCCAGGAACTGCATTTCAACTACCTGTTCACCTTCGCCTTTGCAGGCATCACAACGGCCACCTTCTACATTAAAAGAAAAATGCTTTGGTAAAAACCCACGCAGCTTACTAAGCGGCTGTTTGCTGTAGAGGTCTCTTATTTCATCATAAGCTTTAATATAAGTAACAGGGTTACTTCTCGATGACTTACCTATAGGGTTCTGATCAATCATTTCAGTTTGAGTGATATAATCTATGTCTCCCGCCAGCCCTTTATGCAAACCTATTTTATCGGCAATTTCACCTTTATATTTTTTTAGAGCAGGGTAAAGTATTTGCTTTACAAGAGTAGTTTTTCCGCTTCCGCTAACACCACTTATTACACAGAGCACATTCAAAGGAATTACTACATCAATATTCTGCAGATTATTCTGCCTGGCGCCATGCACTATTACTGAGCGGCTCCATTTGCGGATATTTTTTGGCGGATCAATAGACAGTTCACCGTTTAAATATCTTCCTGTCAGGCTTTTTGGATTGGCAAGCAGTTCATCATAATTACCAAGCGCTACAACCTCTCCACCCAGGTGGCTCGCCAGCGGTCCCATGTCAATAATGTGATCTGCTTCTCTCATCATCATCTCATCATGCTCCACTACAACCACGGTATTTCCTAAATCACGCAGTTCCTTTAATACAACAATTAATCTTTGTGTATCCCGGGAATGTAAGCCAATAGAAGGCTCATCTAAAATATATAATGAGTTGGTGAGATTACTTCCGAGGCTTCTTGTTAATTGAATGCGCTGGCTTTCACCACCACTTAGTGAATTTGCCAAACGGTTCAGCGTAAGGTAGCCAAGCCCAACATCCATCAGGGTTCTTATACGGTTATTGATCTCAATTAAAATTCTTTTTGCTACCACTTTATCATAATCATTTAACGCTAAATCAATGAACCAGGTTTGAAGATCTTTCACCGGCATTTCGCAAAGCTGGCCAATGTGATGGTTGTTTATCTCAACATACAAAGCTTCCTTTCGTAAACGGTAGCCGTTACATTCAGGGCAAATTGTTCTGCCACGATAGCGGCTTAGTAAAACGCGGTACTGTACCTTATATAAATTTTGCTCTACCTCTTTAAAAAAATCATTAAGCCCTGAGAAATATTCATTGCCTGTCCATAACAAATTATACTGTGCTGTAGTAAGATCAATAACAGGAGTGTGAACCGGAAAGTCAAATCTTCTTGCCGCCTTTACCAGGCTTTCTTTCCATAAACCTAATTTTTCACCACGCCATGGTGCAACAGCGTTCTCATAAACGCTTAATCTTTTATCAGGGATCACGAGGTCAGGATCTATACCAAGCACCAGCGAAAAGCCACCGCAGGCCGGGCATGCACCGTATGGATTATTGAATGAAAATAAATTAGGTACAGGTTCTTCAAAGCGTATTCCATCCAATTCAAATTTATTGGAGAACTGCAATACAATGTCGTCATTTATTTCAAGCACCACTTCCCCTTCCCCCTCATAAAAAGCTGTATTTACTGAATCTCCTATGCGGTGCTTATCATCTTCATCAAATGATTTTACTATTAACCTGTCAATAAGAACGTATGAAGTATGGTGCAGAAAATAAGATTCAATATCTTTTTCTTCAAGTATATCTTCAATCCTTATAATCTTTTTATCTACATAAATTCTTGAAAACCCTTTTTGCATAAGGATATTCAATTCTTCTTTTACCTGCCTGTTATGATGTTGTTTAAAAAGCACCAGCAATAAAAGCTTATCGCCAACACCTAAATTACTGATGCATTCTACCACATCTTTTACATCATCCTTTTTTACTTCTCTACCTGATACAGGTGAAATAGTTTTTCCTATCCGGGCAAACAGCAGTCGCAGATAATCATATATCTCCGTCATACTACCCACGGTGGAACGTGGAGTACGTGTAGTAACTTTTTGTTCTATAGCGATTGCAGGGCACAAGCCTTTAATATAATCTACATCAGGTTTATTCATCCTTGCCATAAACTGCCGTGCATAAGAGCTGAGGCTTTCTGCATATCGTCTTTGCCCTTCTGCAAAAAGGGTATCAATGGTTAAAGAAGATTTGCCTGAGCCTGATACTCCGGTAACAACTACGAGTTTATTGCGTGGAATTTCTACGGTGACATTCTTAAGATTGTGCATGCGTGCACCCTTAATAAGAATGTTGTTGTTACTTACAAATCTTTGTGTAAGCGATTTTTTTGGAGCCTTAGCTTGTTTTATCATAATTATTATTGCAAAAGTACTCGTATTTGCAAATGTAATTTTACGGTCGTTTTGGTAACAACCCTCTATTTTTGGTAAATCCCAAAAAAACCTTAGAAATCAGGCGGTTAGTTCAGATTATTCTCTAATTTAGCCTTTCCAATATTCAGACAAGAAATGAAAGACTGTTCTTCTCTAAACGTAAAGACTTCTACATTTTTTCCTCCCTATTGGAATAAAAATTCAAACAATATCCAATAATCCAAAAAAACAGAAGTTATGAAATCCCTAACTAATCTATCCGATCAACAGCTTATTCATCTTTATATGGATGGAAACTCTGAAGCACTTTCAACCCTTGTATACCGCTATAAGGACAGAATTTACACGTCAATTTATTTATTGGTTAAAGACAAATATCTTGCTGAAGATATTTTCCAGGATTCGTTTATAAGAGTGATTGATACTCTTAAAAGCGGAAGGTATACTGACGAAGGTAAATTTTTACCATGGGCCATGCGTATTGCACACAACCTTTGTGTAGATCATTTTAGAAAAGTAAAACGTACGCCAACCATTAAAACAAGCGATGACAGGGACATTTTTGAAGTTATCAATTTTTCTGAACCCGGCGC
>JBDSFG010000059.1:0-8213 GCA_039919615.1 Ginsengibacter sp.
CCATTTGTAAAGAAATAATAGAACATCATGGCGGCCGCATTTGGCTTGAAAGCGAGGTCAACAAGGGAAGTACATTTTCATTTGCATTACCTTTTATCAAATCTGATGATATTAAAATTCCTCTTCACCTTGATGTGCTGGTAAAACAATTGAAAGAACAAATGGCTCAGTCAAAGATCAGCAGCCTTGAGAAGAACTCCACTATATTGGTGGTAGATGATGATGATTCTATACGCTCCCTTTTGCACCAGGAACTTAGTGATGCAGGATATTTAATTGATGAAGCCACCGATGGCAAACAGGCATTGGAACGTGTTCGCAAAAACAAACCCGACCTGATAATACTTGATGTTATGATGCCGGAAATGAATGGCTTTGATGTCGCGGCTATTCTAAAAAATGATCCGCAAACCATGGACATTCCAATCATTGTTTTATCAATAGTTCAGGATAAGGCCAGGGGTTTTAGAATTGGAGTAGATCGTTATCTTACCAAGCCTATTGATACTGCAAAACTTTTTGCCGAAGTAGGTACCTTATTGGAACAGGGCAAATCAAAAAAGAAAGTGATGGTAGTAGATGAAGACAGCACGGCCGTGCGTTCCCTGATCGAGCTATTGCAACAAAAAGGGTATCAGGTTGTAGAGTCAGATGGAAAAGAGTTGGTAGAAAAAGCCATTTCAACAAAGCCCGACATTATCATTTTGAACTCCGTACTTTCAGATAAGCAGGCGCTTGTACAATCACTGCGTTTTGAAAAAGGATTAGAGAACGTATTATTTTTAATTTACCAGTAACCGCCATCGCTTCTCCTTCCCCTCTCTATCGGAGAGGGGGTTGGGGGTGAGGTCAAACAAACACCATGGAACAAAAATTATTGATCGTTGATGATGAGCCCCATATCCGGATGCTTATTGAACAAACACTTGAAGACCTTGAAGATGAGGACGTAAGTTTTTTTACTGCTGAAAATGGCGAAGAGGCGCTCCAGATTATTCGTGATGAAAATCCTCAACTGGTTTTCCTGGATGTGATGATGCCTAAAATGAATGGTATGGAAGTATGCCGCAGGGTAAAAAAAGAATTAGGATTAGACAACGTTTTTATTGTATTGCTCACCGCAAAGGGCCAGGAACTGGATAGACAAAAAGGTTTGGAAGTTGGTGCAGATCTGTACATGACCAAGCCTTTTGATCCGGAGGTTATACTTAGTAAGGCAAGAGAAGTATTGAACTTACCAGGTTAATGAATCAATACACTATTATTTTGCTGTAGCTACAAATAATGCGACCATGAAATTTTTAACCACGTACTTTTTAGGAACTTTATTATTTTTCTCTTTACAATTTCACACAAAACATAATTTTAAGAATACGGGAATGGGCTATTACATCATCCCAAATAAACAAACTGCTTGTCAAAATAATTTTGGCAATGGACTATCTTTTTTCTTTGAGCAGGTAGGTGGTTATGAAGAAACTGCGGAGGTTGAACAAGTCAGTAAAATTTTAAGAATAGATTTATCTGTATTTCAAGATGTGGACTATGAGTATTCCAAAAAAGTAGAATTAGAAAAACATTGGCACAACATTGATACTTTTACCAGGGTAGTACACACCTTCATTTCTAAAATAAAGTCGCAGCCAAACTATTATAAAAGGATTACTCATAATCCAGACAAACAAAAACAGAACGATGAATTTTCCCGTTTAATTTACATGCAGGATACTGCACAAGCTGCTAAAATATTAGAACAATTGCAAAAGCAACCATATTATTACTATCCACCTGATTATGGCTATCTAAGTAAAGGAAGATTACTTAAAGACCTACAGATATTAAAGCATACGCTCGATTGTTATAAGAAAAGTGGTGTCACAAAAATCAGACTCGAATATTCCTAAGGCAGAATTAATTTATTTAAAAACACATGGGAAGAATAAGTCTTAAAAATATTATTGGAAAAAAGAATGCTTCATCTGAAGTAATTCAATCACTTTTTGAACAACTAAAAGCTGATATTTCAATCGAAGATGAGAATGGAAATATATTATCAGGCGACAAACGAATAGCGCCTGTTCATCAATATCCTGTTTCGGCAGACAACGAACTTATCGGCTGGGTAAAGGGTGATGAAAATGCCCTTATCATCAGCAAGCTGCTTACTCTTTTGTCACATAAAGAAGGTGAGAGAAAAAAGCTGGGCAGCGAAGTGCTGAATTTATACCAGCAGGTAAATCTAATTTTTAATTTCTCTGAAAAGCTTGCCCAGACAATTGATCCGGCAGCTATTGCACAAATTACATTAGACGAAGCATCCCATATAATAGAATCCAACGCCGGGGTAATTTTTTTATGGGATGAAAACAATAAAAAATTGCAGGTTGTTGCCCAATCAGGAAAATTATTTTTTAAGGAGGAAAGCATCAACAAGAATCTGAGCCTGTTGCTAAAAATTATTCTGGGCGGGCAATCAGAAATAATGGATGATATCTCTATGTTAAAAGAGGCCGGAATAATTTTGCCCGAAGTGCAATCTGTAGTTTATGCAGCCTTGAAAGTTAAGCATCGTATTATGGGCGTCATAATACTTACCAGTAACAGCGCTGTACAGTATACAGCCGCAGACCTAAAGTTTCTCACAGTGCTTGCCCTGCAATCTTCTTCTGCTATTGAAAGCGCATTGTTGTATGAAAAGAATATAAAAGAATCAAAAGACCGGGAAGAGGCCATGCGGCGCATTCATGAAATAACCGGCAAATTTGTTCCTTATGAATTTATTCAATCGCTGGGACATGATTTAATAACGGATGTAAAATTGGGAGACCAGGTAGAAAAGATTGTTACTGTTTTGTTTTCTGATATAAGAGGGTATACAACGTTATCTGAGCAGATGACACCTGAAGAAAATTTTAGTTTCATTTGTTCTTTCAATGAACTTATGGGGCCGATCATACGCCAGAATAAAGGATTTATAAATCAATACCTTGGCGATGCAATAATGGCTATTTTTCCTGGTAACGCAGGCGATGCCCTGGCTGCAGCAGTGCACATGCAACTGGCTATCCGGGACTTTAATAAACAGCGTGAATTAAAAAATCAGCCGCAGGTAAAAATTGGTGTTGGCATGCATACCGGACCTCTTATTATGGGCATAACGGGTGACCACGACAGGTTGGATGCAACGACTATTTCAGATACTGTGAACACTGCTTCCCGGTTAGAAGGCCTCACTAAATATTACAAAGTGGACATCATCATTAGTGAAGAAACTTTACAACAAATTTCCTCTCCTGAAACTTTTAACTTACGGCATCTTGGTAGTGTTCAGTTAAAAGGTAAATACGCTCCCATAAGTATTCATGAATGTTTCAGCGGCAATACTGAATTTGAGTTACAGAAAAAAATAGAAACATTATCTTACTTCAGAACAGGTATATCGAATTACTTGAACAGTTCTTTTGATGACGCAGTTGGTGCATTCCGGGAAGTGCTGGAGATAACCCCCACGGACCTCACAGCCAAATTCTTTTTAAATAATGCAACGGGTTATTTAAATAATGGAGTTCCGTTGAACTGGATGGGAGTGGAGCAGATGAACATTAAATAAAACTTGCAAAAGTTTACTTCCCTCACCTTTAGAGACGGGTTATGGGGTGAGGTCTAATTCAGTCCAACTTTTCCCTTTACAGATTCAAATATTTTTTTTGAATCAAACCCAATCCCATTCTTAAAAACAATTTCGGTTTTTCTTATATCACTAATATTATTTTCAGGGTCGCCATCAATTAATACGAGGTCAGCATTTTTCCCTTGCTCAACAGATCCGATGGTTTTATCTCTCTCTAAATATTTTGCTCCATTTAAAGTGGCTATCTTAATTGCCTGCACGGGCGTAAAACCTCCTTCCACTAATAATTCAATTTCTCTTCTGCTCCCATAGCCAGCTATCGTTCTTCCTGCGCCTGTAGGGTCGGTACCACAAACCAATAATCCGCCAGCATCATAAAATTGTTTTTCCCATGTCATTTCTTTTTTAAAGAATTCAGGACCCGGAGAATCGTTGTGCTGATCTTTTCTCCACCAATCCGTTACTGTTTCTTTTACCTCCGGCAATAAGGCATCACTCCCCCCGCCTAAAATAATTTCCCGGTTTGTAGCTGGTTCAAATACCGGCAATGTCGAAGTGATCGCTACATTTTTTTTTATCAAAAACTGCATCAGGCTTTTCATCTCAGCACTATTTACATCAAGATCTTCCAGCGCCTTACTTTCCGCTCTATAGTCATATTCATTTTCCTTTTTGCCGGGATCAAAATCAGAACTTACAAAAAATCCATGCTCAAGATTATCAATGCCCAGTTCAGCAGCTTCACGATAAGTGAGCGTTCCTATATGACCTGTGACTTTTAGTTTTCTTTTATGTGCTTCCCGTACCACAGCCATAAGATCTTCCCTGGTTGCATGGACATACATTTTAAAAGATGTGCAACCCTTATCAGCCCAAAAGTTCACACTGGCAGCAGCTTCCGCAGAATCTTTAATTATATTTAAAGAAGGAATGTCCCATCCTTTTCTTTCAATATAAGGCGCAGTTACATCCATATCAGGGCCAATCAACTTGCCTTCCTTTATCATTTGTTTAATGTTAAGATCTGTTTGAGGTTCTATACTTCCGCCGGTTCTTATTGTTGTAGCGCCGCCGGCAAGGTACATTCCGGGAAAAGAGAAAGGCATTTCCTGAACATTAAAATAATCACCAAGCATCATAGTATAATATAAGTGCTCATGAAGCATTACAAGTCCTGGTATAATTGTTTTGCCTGTGCAGTTAATTACTGCCGCATCTTTAGGTAGTATTATATCTTTCACACTTCCTATTTGTGCGATCAGGCCATTGATAATAATAATTGTTTGATGGGTTTTTGAAGGATTACCAGTACCATCCATGATCTTTACATCAGTAAGTGCAATTGTTTTAGCGCTGTCTGTAATAAACTTTCTTACGTAAGGAGTAAACCTTTGTGCGTTTGCAACAGGTCCCGAACAACAAATCAGCATAATAAAAAATATTTTGATAAGTGTTTTCATTTTAAAGTTTAATCAAGGAGGAAGAAATCAGTTCGAACACGGATTATGAATAACCCTGCGTAAATATAATTGATTCGAAATAAGGTAAAATATTTTCTGACACAAATCATGATAGCACCATTAGCGGAAAATATTTATGTATCTTTAGAACAAACCACCTTATGAATATCGAAATAGATCAGCAGCAAAAATTTGCCGAACAGTTTTCAAAACTTGTAGAAGATGCTTCCCCAAAATTTAAAAACAAATGGGATTATAATATTCAATTTATTAATCCAACCCGTAAAAAAATAATTCCTTCTTTTGGTACGGGTGTTATAGATGCTCTTTCTGCAGAGTTAAGAGTCAAGTTTGAGGAGCTTCGGGAAAAGTATTATTCAAAGTCACTCTGAGATTTCTTCTCAAATCTAATGATCGGTCTCTCCAATTTTTGAACCTGCTTGTTTATTTTGTGAATATAAAAATCGTATTGCGGGTCTTCATAATGGCACGATTTTATGATCTGTAAAATGAGTAAAATGTATGCCGTCATCTGGTGTTTCAGCATTCACTTATAATTCTTCTAATAATACACTGAGAATAACTTTCGTTTCAGGTATGATGTATGATTACAAAAATGTGCCTGAAGAAGTTTACCAGGCTATGAAAGTATCAGGCGCCAAAAGAACATATTTAAACAAACATATAAAGGGTCGCTACACATTTGAAAAACTAAAAGAGTAGCGATGCAGATCATTCTGGTTATTAAATACTACTATTAATTCATCCATAAAAATATGGACTTACACGACTAAAAAACTCATTTAAGTTGCCCAATTTTTCTCGTTTCCTCCGGGTAAAAACGGCTCCAAAAATTATACTCACGATACTTGCATATTTTATAATGTTCTCTCGCTTGAGTGTTATATTCTTCTTTTAGTTTGTACCATTGTTCCGGTGGAATAGCCTCTAGATTACCAGTTTCAATATTGAGTTTGTAGCCGGTAGTAAACATAACTTGTAACCTAAACAAATTTGCAGGTATATCTGAATCGGATCCTATATTCCATAACAGGGCAGTCCCATCATAACTAACAGTTACAATCTTTTGACCATCAGGACTAAAAACTGCACTATTGACAGAACTTTCATGCTTCATGTCTGTACTGATCTGCTTACCGGTAGCAACATCCCAGAGCCGGGCGGTGTAATCATTACTTGCAGTTACAATATCTTTACCATCAGGACTAAAAACTGCACTATTCACACGATTTGTGTGCTTCATGTCTGCTCCTATCTGTTTACCGGTTGCGGCAGCCCAGAGCCGGGCAGTATTGTCATCGCTTGCGGTTACAATCTTCTGGCCATCGGGACTGAAAACTGCACTATAAACATAACTTTCATGCTTCATATCTACTCCGATCTGTTTGCCGGTAGCGGCATCCCAGAGCCGGGCGATTTTATCGTCACCACCAGTTACAATCTTCTGACCACCAGGACTAAAAACTGCACTTCGCACAATACCGTCATGCTTCATGTCTGCTTCTATCTGTTTGCCGGTAGCGGCATCCCAGAGCCGGGCCATGGCATCATTGCCTGCAGTTACAATTTCTTTACCATCGGGACTAAAAACCGCACTATTGACACCATTTTCATGCTTCATGTTTACTCTCATCAGTGTGGCGGTTGCAGCGTCCCAGAGCCGGACAGTATCATCATTGCTTGCAGTTACAATCTCTTTACCATCAGGACTAAAAACTGCGCTATTAACATTACCTACATGCTTCATGTCTGCTCCCAATTGTTTACTGGTAGCAACATCCCAGAGCCGGGCAGTGTAATCAGTACTTGCAGTTACAATTTCATTACCACCAGGACTAAAAACTGCACTAAGCACAATACCTCCATGCTTCATGTTTACTCCGATCTGTTTGCCGGTAGCGGCATCCCAGAGCCGGATAGTGCTATCACTGCTTGCAGTTACAATCTTCTTACCATCAGGACTAAAAACTGCACTATTAATACTACCTCCATGCTTCATTGTAAGTCTCAACTGTTCGCCTGCAGCAAGATCCCAGAGTTTGGCAGTATAATCACTACCTGCAGTTACAATCTTCTTACCATCGAGACTAAAAACTGCACTGTTGACGATACCCCCGTGCCTCATTTCTGCTCCCATCTGTTTGCCGGTAGCAGCATCCCAGAGCCGGGCAGTGTTTTTACTTGCAGTTACAATCTTCTAACCACCAGGACTAAAAATTACACTATTGATAATACCTCCATTCTTTATGTCTGCTCCGATCTGTTCACCGGTATCAGCATCCCACAGCCGGGCAGTGTTATCGTCACCACTAGTTACAATCTTCTGACCACCAGAACTAAAAACTGCACTTCGCACAATACCTTCATGCTTCATGTTTGCTCCCATCTGTTCACCGGTAGCTGCATTCCAGAGACGGGCAGTACTATCATAACTTACAGTTACAACCTTCATACCATCAGGACTAAAGACTGCATTTTGGACATGACCTCTATGCTTCATTGTTCGTCCCAGCTGTTTGCCGGTAACAGCATCCCAGAGCCGGGCAGCCGCATCTCCCTCTGCAGTTACAATTCTTTGACCGTCAGGACTAAAAACTGCACTAGTGACATAACTTTCATGCTTTATGCAAGCTCCGATCTGTTTACCGGTAGCAGCATCCCAGAGACAGGTAGTGCTATCGTCGCCTGCCGTTACAATCTTCTGACCATCAGGACTAAAAACTGCACTTCGCACAATACCTTCATGCTTCATGTCTGCTCCGATCTGTTTGCCCGTAGCAGTATTCCAGAGCCCGGCAGCATAATTACCACTTGCAGTTACAATCTTCTGACCATCAGGACTAAAAGCCGCACTAATAACATACTTTATGTCCTCTCCAATCTGTTTGCCGGTAGCAGCATCCCAGAGCCGGGCAGTGTAATCCTTGTCTTCAGTTACAATTTTCTGGCCATCAGGACTAAAAACTGCACTTCGTACAACATCAAGTGGAGTAGACGAAAAGCCCCAACAAAAAGCCCCGATACTTAAGCTGTATCGGGGCTTTTTGTTCTACTCCCTGTTGACCGAAGCCGGCGCCACTGTAGGGTGCAAAGTAGCGGGC
>JBDSFG010000068.1:0-27137 GCA_039919615.1 Ginsengibacter sp.
GTTTGGGTTTTGAGCATTATTGTCATTTCACTTCGCCAATAAGGCGTTATCCTGATATAATGGTACACAGGGTTTTGCATGATATGATTGAAAAAAATATTGTGCCTGATAAAAAAATGGAAGAGAAATGCAGGCATTGCAGTGAAAAAGAAAGGTCCGCAATGGAGGCGGAAAGAGCTGGTAATAAATATAAGCAAGTGGAATTTATGCAGGATTTTATTGGCGATGATTTTGAAGGAGTAATTAGTGGTGTGTCTTCATTTGGTTTTTGGGTAGAAACTGTTAAACATAAATGTGAAGGGCTGGTATCAGTAAGAGATCTTTCAGAATACGACGACTTTAGACTGGACGAAACTGACTATGCTTTAGTTGGATTGAGAAGCGGAAGAAAGTTTAGAATGGGAGATTTAATAACTATAAAATTAGTGTCTGCCAATCTTGGCAAAAGACAATTAGATTTTGAGTGGGTACATAATATTCCTAAGGACAAGAAGTCAAAGGTCAAAAGTCAAAAGTCAAAAAAGATTTCTAAAAACACAAAAGAATAATAGCCTTTTAACTGGCATTTCATTTTTACTTTTTAATTCTTACTTTAATAATGCATTCATTTTCTGAGTTTTTAGAAATCTTTGAAACTAAGTTCAGTGTTCGTCATTTTCCATCTGAGCCTGCAACTCTTTATAATTCTTCTCAATATATTTTAAATCTCAATGGCAAAAGAATACGGCCCGTTATGTGTTTAATGGGGAATGAATTGGTAAGTGAAATTAATTCCGATACATTTCATGTAGCTACTGCAATTGAATTGTTTCACAATTTTACGTTGATACATGACGATATTATGGACAGGGCACCGCTGCGTCGCGGGGTTGAAACTGTACATACAAAATTCGGCGAACCAACAGCGCTGCTTGCCGGTGATGTAATGCTTGTTGTTGCATATGATTATCTCAATAAAATAAAAATTGACTACCTGAAAAAAGTGATCAGGCTTTTTAATAATACCGCAAAGCAGGTGTGTGAAGGCCAGCAATTAGATATGGATTTTGAGAAGAAAGAAAACGTAAGTTTTAGCGAATATTTAAATATGATCGAATTAAAAACTTCTGTATCCCTGGCAGCAAGTTTACAGGTGGGGGCACTGTTAGGTGGCTCAGGAGATGGTAATCAGCGACACTTGTACGAGTTTGGAAAAAATCTTGGTATAGCCTTCCAGGTGCAGGACGATTATTTAGATGCCTTTGGTGATCCGGAAAAATTTGGTAAACGCACAGGCGGCGATATTCTCGCCAATAAGAAAACATTTTTGCTCATTCATGCAATGGAAGTGGCTACAGGAGCAAAGTATAAAGAACTTCAATATTTACTTGAAAGTAATCCCCCTGATAAGGTGGATAAAATTCTGCAGGTATATGAAGATTGTAATGTGGGTGAATGGTCTAAGAAACTTAAAGATGAATATCTACAAAAATCACTCCACCACCTTGAAGAAATTGCGGTATTATCAGCACGAAAAAAACCTTTGCGTGAATTAGCAGAATATTTAATTCAGAGGGAAAATTAAGAAAGAGTTTACACGGCAAAACTTGTTCCGCAACCACAGGTCTTACTGGCATTAGGATTACTAAAAATAAATCCACGTGAATTTAAACCACCTTCCCAGTGAATTTCCATTCCGCTTAAATAAATACCATGTGCCGGATTTACAATAAAAGGAACGCCATCAATTTCAAAGAGTTCATCTTTATCTGACTTGTCATCAAAAGCAAGCACGTAGGTCATTCCTGAGCAGCCGCCACCCTTAACGCCAATACGCAAAAATTTTTCGCCGTCAAAATCTGGCTCGTTCATTAATCTTTTTATTTCTTTATGTGCGCTTTCTGTAAAGTTCACAGGCGCTGTTGTTATCATTGCTTCCATAAATAAATTTCATTAAAATACAAAAGTAAATAGAAATGACCGCTTATAGGTGTTAGCAAATCATAAAAAAAGCATAGGCTTAAGGTTTCTTTATGGATTGAGTATTTTTGTTTTTTAAATTAAAGAAATGACAGTTTTTGAAACTATTGCGATAGTGTTGCTCGGAGTTATTTTTCTATCCATCATCTGGCTGATAACGGAATTTAACGGAATGAAAAGTGCTATACGGGAAAGAATCGGGATAAATAATGAAACCATAAAGCTGCAACTTCAGGCTTATGAAAGATTAACCATGCTTTCTGAACGAATTTCATTACCTAATTTAATTGGCAGAATCCCAAATGCAGGTCTGTCTTTAAGGCAAATGCAGGCTACATTAATTGAGGCCATAAAGTCAGAATACGAATACAATTTGAGCCAGCAGGTGTATGTGTCTCCTGAGGCATGGCGGGCAGTAAATAATCTCAAAGAACAAAATATTTATATCATAAATCAATTGGCTTCCGCACTTCCATTGCAAGCCACTGGGATGGATCTTAACAAGCAGATCATTGATTATCTTATGAACAATCCCCGGGCATCGCTTCATAATGTTGTTTTAGAAGCTTTAAATTTTGAAGCCAAAAAAATAATGTAAAAAAAACGGACGCTCCAAACCTTTCCCTTTGGCAGGTTTAGTGAGCAGCTTTTTCAGCATTAATAATTCTTAAATGAAAGAACCAACAAAAAGATATACCGATAGTGGAATTGAAATAAAAGAAGTCTACACAAGGGAAGATATTAATACCTCTCCTCTGGCAATATTTGAAGGAGACACTCCCGGCGATTTTCCATTTACCCGGGGTATCCAGGCTAATATGTACAGGGGAAAGTTATGGACCATGAGGCAATATGCGGGCTTTAGCACTGCGGAAGAAAGTAATAAACGCTACCATCATTTACTTTCGAACGGTGTAATGGGCTTAAGTGTAGCGTTTGATCTGCCTACGCAAATTGGTTACGACAGTGATCACATTTTATCAGAAGGTGAAGTAGGAAAGGCCGGGGTGGCGATAGACTCATTGGATGACATAGAAACCCTTTTTGAAAATATTCCTCTTGAGGGCATTTCAACTTCAATGACTATAAATGCAACGGGATTTATTTTGCTTGCATTTTATGTGGCCGTCGCAAAAAAACAAGGCGCCAATCTTACCAAATTAAGAGGTACGATACAAAATGATATTTTAAAAGAATACGCCGCAAGAGGCACCTATATCTATCCGCCAAAACCCTCCATGCGCATTATTACCGATGTATTTGAATGGTGCAGTAAAGAAATGCCTGCATGGAACACTATTTCAATTTCGGGCTATCACATACGTGAAGCGGGGAGCACTGCTGTACAGGAAGTTGCTTTTACATTAAGCAATGGTAAAGCGTATGTGAAAGCCGCTATGGATAAGGGTTTAGATATTAATATTTTTGGGAAACGCCTCTCGTTTTTCTTTAATGCGCATAATAATTTATTTGAAGAAATAGCTAAGTTTAGAGCAGCAAGAAGAATGTGGGCAAGTATAATGAAAAAGGCAGGTGCCACAGATGTTAAAGCAATGATGATGCGGTTTCATGCCCAAACCGGGGGAAGCACTTTAACTGCCCAACAGCCATTAAATAATATCAGCCGGGTAACCATACAAGCTTTAGCAGCAATACTTGGCGGCACGCAAAGTTTGCATACTAATGGTTATGATGAAGCGCTTAACCTGCCAACAGAGGATGCTGCAACAATAGCTCTTAGAACACAACAGATTGTTGCCTTTGAAAGCGGCGCGGCCGATACGGCAGATCCGTTAGGCGGAAGTTATTTTATTGAAAGCTTAACCAATGAAGTAGAAGCCGCAGCATCAAAGCTGCTAAATAAAATAGATGAGTTAGGGGGAAGCGTAGAAGCAATTGAACAAGGGTTTATACAAAATGAGATTGCCCAAAGTGCTTATGATTATCAGCAGAAAATAGAATCAGGTGAAAAGATAATTGTGGGGGTAAATAAATTTAAAATTGTAGAAACAGCATCACCGGCGCCATTTAAAATTAATGATAGCATAAGACAAATACAAATTGATAAACTTAACTTGCTTAAGCAAGCAAGAAATAAACAAGCAGTGATAACCTGCCTGCAAAGGATTAAACTAATTGCACAAGGCAATGAAAACCTTATGCCTTCCGTTATAGAGGCGGTAGAAAATTATTGCACGCTGGGCGAAATTGCTGATTGCCTGAGAGAAGTTTATGGAGAGTTTAAATAATTTTATTCTTAATTAAATAAAAACATGAAACATTTTTTTTACGTAGCCTTTTTATTTTTTAGTACTTATTGTTCGGCGCAAAAATATGTGCTGATTGATAAAAATATGATTCTTCCCGTTACTTATACAAATGCTGTTACGGCGCAGGACAACTTTAAAGGATATTTGCCTGTAACTAAAGAAAACATAGCCGATTTTGTTGCCGAGGTAGAAAAGATAGCTCAGCTATTAAGTGACCCCAAAGCAAAAAAACTTGAAACAACTCAGTTTAAGATTGGCAGTACAGCTTTTCACATTATAAAAGTGTCGCTAAATGCTGAAGAGAGGATGGATATTGTTTTAACTACAAACCATGAAACCGGAAAATCAACAATGCATTTATGTGATGCTAAAAGAAGTAATACAGATAATGCGTTTTTTATTAGTACATGGTTAAAATATTTGCGGGGCTATATTAACTGATTTTTAATGTGCAAAGTTTACTTCAAAGTTTCCCTTTATTCTTTCTATTGAAGGATTGAAATAACCAAATTTTATTTCCCGAAATTCTTCTTTAATTAATTCCATCATTTGTTTTATCCCGATAAACTCTCCCGTATCACCAATGCCTGTTTTACCGAGATACCAATCAGGATCAATATTAAAATTCCGCCACTGGATCATTTTTAACCCCGTGGTGCTAATTACTTTTCTCAACGCTTCATATTCATCAACACTATCCGTCATGCCGGGAAATACAAAATAATTTATGCTTGTCCAGCCAGCATAATTGTTCACTATTTTCAGGCTTTCTATAATATCATCAAACACATAATTATTAGGGCGATAATAAGGTGTATAAATTTGCTCTCTTACTGAATTTGTGCTAACACGTATACTGTTTAAACCTGCTTCACACAAAGCTTTTACAGCATCTGGCTTTGAGCCGTTGGTATTTATGTTGATACTTCCCCTTTGGGTATGTCTCCTGATTTCTTTGATAGAATCCCGTATTACTTCCCACATAAGCAGAGGTTCGCCCTCACAGCCTTGTCCAAAACTTACAATTGGATATTCCGCAGACTGCAAATGTGGAACAGTATATTCCGTTATTTCTGCTGCCGTTGGCTTAAACATAAGCCTGTCTTGTGTTGACGTTATTGTTTCGTTTACAGGTTGAAAAGAAATGCAGCCAATGCAGTTTGCATTACATGCCGGCGAAGTTGGGATAGGGCATTCCCATCTTCCCATAAAATAATTTCTTGCAGCGGGGCAATGATAAGTAAGACAACAGTTTTGTGCAAGATGTTTTACCAAACGGTTATGCGGATATGCAGATAGGAATTGTTTTACACCATCACTTATTTTCCCTTGACTAAATCCAATACTTTCCTGCCGGATGTCTTTTTCAATACGTATTGCCGGTACGTAAAACTTTTGATTGTACCATCCTATAGCTGTATAACAAAATAATGGCAGCAAAGCAGCATTTGGTAAAGTTTCGTAAGGCGCTAAGTACAAGCCTGTGTATGCCGGCGGAATAAAAGCAGCAACAGCCCATCCTTTTTCACATAACCGCATATCTCCTGTTTGTACATCTACACCTATGCCACGCCTGCCCGGCAATTCGTATAAACTTCCGCCTGCAGGTAATTCTATCCAATCGCTTCTGTCTATTGGCAAGGCCTCCCAGCCAGAGCGGCCACATGCGTACAGGGTTTCATCCTCATAGGTATTTCCTTTTCCATCTGAATATAAAAGGTATGGGCTATGGTTAAGTTTGGTCATTGCTTCCTGTTAGTAAACTAGTTGCCTTTTTGCAAAAGCATTAAATTCTTTTTCATTAATATCATTGCTTACAATTTCTGCCTGTATTAACTTATTGCTTTTAAAATCTATTGTGAGCAAGTTATCTTTTAAAATAACATTACTCAACTCATTCCAATCATGTTTTTTCCAGGGAAAGTTTTTTTGTTTAATAACAGCAGCATCAAAAGTAAAGATGATCTTCTGCAAACTTATGGTGTACAATAAAAAAAAGACAAGGCATATAATTGCTGCCAGATAATTATTAACCCACAGAAGCATTAGAAGAAAATATATCCATTCATCAAAAAAGAAAAAATGTCTTTCTTTTTTTGATTTGTAGAATCGATAGAGTGTATAAATTAAAATAAAGCCGAGTGAGATTAAAGCGCTTTTTCTCTGGTTGATATCAAAAAGAGAATAGATAAAAAACAGGATATTTAAAATTACAATGAAGAGCGTAATTAGCCGGTAAGTTTTTATTTTTTCATTTTTAATTTCAAAATTAAACTCCTGCATTTGCATAACTATTACCGGCAACCATCAGGTTACATAATTTGAACAATACTCTTGCGCCTACGTTTTCGTCCCATTCATCCTGGCTTATACCTACTTCATTCAAATCAAAACCTATTAGCCGTCTTCCGCTTTGTAAAACTTTTTTAAAGAGATAAAAAATTTGTTCAGTCTCAAAGCCGCCCTGTACGGGAGTTCCGGTGTGAGGACAAAGTTTTGGATCCAGGCCATCTATATCAAAACTAATAAAAATCTTATTAGGTAAATGTCTTACAATTTCGTCAACAATTAATTTCCAGGTGTCACCTTCATATAGTCTTTCTTTTATCTGCTTATCAAAATAAGTTACCACACGGCCATTACTGTTATTTATAAAGTCAGATTCTGAAACCGAATAATCTCTAACACCAACCTGTACTAATTTACTAAGCTGCGGAATTTCATTTAAAGCATTGTACATTACAGAAGCATGTGAATATTTGAAGTTTTCATAGGACTCCCTTAAATCGCAATGGGCATCAATTTGCAAAATACCAAAGTCGCCATGTTTTTCAGCAATTGCTTTGTAAAATCCAAAAGGGGTGCTATGATCTCCACCTACCAACCCTACCATTTTACCGCTATCCAGTAATTCTTTTGTTTGTTCATATACCCACGAATTTAAAAACAAGCTTCCTGCATTTACTTCCTTCAGCGTTTTACACATAAACTTATTATCTTCAACTTTCTCTCCACCGGAAATATAATTGATATACAATTCAGCTTCTTTGCGCAAGTAATCACTTTTCATTAAAATTTTCCTGTCAATACTGCGCATGTAAAATCCTTGTTTCCAGCCATCTTTCACATCAGGGTCCGTTAGGTCTATCTGAAGACTTGCTTTACACATATGTTCAGCGGCTCTTGCTGTGCCTGCGGCATAACTTACCGTTACTTCCCAGGGTACTGGCAATAAAACCAACGAGGCATCTTCCTCCGTGAATGGTAATCCAAAAATATTATTGTTAGAGTTTCCTACTGAATTAGGATCAAAATTTGAAATGTCTGTCATACTAATGTATTTTCATTACCCATCTTTTAGCAAAAACGGTGCAAATATAAGTGACTGGAGTTCAAACGATATTATAGGGCTAAAATTATTATGCACAATAAATATATTTTGCCTTTTTCGCATCACAGGTACATTGATTGTTAAGGATTAAGCTGACCGATACTAAAACTTTAATATTAACATAGCTTTTGAAAAAAAGACAAATAAGTAAAATATAGAAATCATTTTAAGTTAATTTTGCCCCTGCTGAAACAATATTATGAAGGCTACACATATTTTTCTATTAGTTTGCATTGCAACAGTAATAGGCGCTTTATTGATGTATTCTGTCGACTTTTCCACTTATGATACTGTTGAATCTGCAAGGCAAAAACAAGGCAAATATGTACATCTTATCGCTAAACTTGACAGGAGACAGCCTGTTTTATATGATGCTATAAAGGATCCAAATTATTTATCTTTTTATGCGGTTGATAGCGTTGGTGGTTTAACCAAAGTAGTTTACCATAACGCCAAACCGGCAGAACTTGAGCAAAGTGAAAGAGTTGTCTTAAAAGGAAAAATGCGGGGCGATGTTTTTGAATGTGATGATATTTTGCTCAAGTGCCCCTCTAAATATAAAGACGAAAAAAAGCAGCTCGAAAAATCTGTTAGCCGGCAATAATTTACACGCCAAAACATGAAGTTTGAAGATGAACATTTATTAGCCGGGCAAATAGGCCATTTTTTTGTATTGCTTGCTTTTGTTACATCTATTTTATCAACTATCGCTTATTTTAAAGCGTCAAAAGTCATACTTCCTGAACAAAAAAGGCTGTGGATTCGCTACGCACGGTTTACTTTTTTTTTAGAGATAGCCTCGATACTGGCGATATTTTTTTCCATCTTTTATATTTGCTCTAATCACTATTTTGAATACCTGTACGCCTACAAGCATGCATCTAAAGAATTGGAGCCAAAGTATCTGCTGGCCTGCATTTGGGAAGGCCAGGAAGGCAGCTTTTTATTGTGGAGCATATGGCATGGGGTATTGGGTAGTATACTCATTTTCAAAAGTAAAGATTGGGAAGCGCCAGTAATGACGGTTGTAAACTTTGCCCAATGCTTTATTATGATCATGATTTTAGGAATATATGTTTTTGATGCAAGAGTTGGAAGTAGCCCTTTTGTATTAACAAGAAACGAATTACAAGGCCCCATTTTTAGCCAGCCTAATTATCTATCTTTTATTAAAGATGGTGTAGGGCTGAATGTCCTGCTCCGTAATTACTGGATGGTTATTCATCCGCCGATATTATTTTTAGGATTTGCCAGTACCATTGTACCATTCTCTTTTGTTTATGCAGGCCTTAATACAAAAAAATTTGGAGCCTGGGTTAAGCCAGCCCTGCCGTGGGCATTATTTAGTGCAGGTGTTTTAGGCGTAGGAATAATGATGGGTGCAAAATGGGCTTATGAATCTTTATCGTTTGGTGGGTATTGGGCATGGGACCCGGTAGAAAACGCCTCACTTGTGCCGTGGATCATAATGATTGCGGGCCTGCATTGTATGGCAATATTTAACGCAACCGGTAATTCACTAAGGGCATCATATTTTTTTATCATTTTAAGTTTTGGATTTGTTTTATACTCTACTTTTTTAACCCGTACCGGAATTTTAGGTGACTCCTCTGTTCATTCTTTTACTGAGGCCGACACTGTTATGAGATGGCTCATCGGCTCATTTGCTGTTATGCTGCCCGTACCATTATTAATTCTCTTTGTAAAAAATTATAAAAACATCCCGGCCATTCATGTTGAAGAAAATACTTTATCCCGTGAATTCTGGATGTTTATCGGTTCATTGATATTTTTTCTTTCAGCAATGTTTATTATAGCCGTTACATCAGTGCCGGTTTACAATAAAATATTTAATACACGTATCGCTGATCCGGAAGACAGGGAGTTTGCATACAATAAAGTAATGGTAATGGTAGCTGTTATTATAGGCTTTCTTACAGCTATGAGTCAATATTTAAAGTACCGGCAAACTGGCAAAAAATATTTTTTACGAAAAATTACCTGGCCCTTGGTAATTGCTGCCGGAGCAATGGCTCTGTTAGTTATTTTTTATTCTATTGATTATGTAAAACAGGGAGCAGGTTTTTTGGTTGCTATATATCTTGCGTTTTTTGCCTGCATTTTTTCAGTAGCAGCCAATGCTGCTTATTTATGGAGTGTATTAAAGGGAAACTTAAAAGCCGGCGGCGCTGCAATATCTCATGTAGGTTTTACTTTAATGATTGCAGGTATGCTCGTTTCATCAGGTAATAAAAAGGTAATAAGCGATAACAGTAAAACGGGCTTATTTATTCCATTTGAAAAAGATCCTACTGGCAGGGGAACACAGGACCCCATGGAAAATCTGACATTACTTAAAGAAGTGCCAACTCAAATGGCTGACTACACTTTAACTTATGTTTCAGACTCGTCTGCTGCTGAAAAAAACAGAACTTTTTTTACTTTGCTTGTTGAGAAAAAAGATACCTCTTCCGGAAAACTATTAGAGAATTTTGCTCTTAGGCCTGATGTTTATAAAATGAAGGATAATAATCTTAGCTCTAATCCTGACATAAAGCATTATTTATTCCATGATATATTTACCTACATTTCTTCATTGCCAGATAAAAGTGGTAACGTAGATACGGCCCAGTACAGGATACATGAAATGAAAATAAGTGATACCCTTTTTTATTCAAAAGGATTTTTAGTTTTAAATAACGTATCAAAAAATCCTGATAACGAAAGATTCCACTTTGCACCGTCAGATACTGCGCTGGTGGCTGATCTAACGGTGTTTAATAAGGGAGGTACAAGTTATAAAGCATATCCGTTGTTGTTTGTAAAGAATCTTGAAATTGCTTATAGAGACGATACGGTTTTTTCGCAAAATCTTTTTTTAAGACTGACCGGATTGGCTAATAATAATAAATTTAAATTATCCGTAAAAGAATCTGATATACCTGCAGATTTCGTGACGCTTAAAGCATATGTTTTCCCATATATAAATTTTGTCTGGTTTGGCTTAATAATAATGGTTGCAGGTATCATCCTGTCTCTTGTGAGGAGAGTAAAAGCATCTCCCCTTGCAGCAGCGTTAGTATTGACTGCTATAACCGCTGGCTTGTTTTACATGTTTTTGCTGGCCAACTGATCTTGTAGAAATTTTTTTACATTTTCTATCGATACAAAAAGATATAATAGCATAAATTTACCTGGCAATGAGAAATTTTTTTTTCCATACTCATCTCAAAACGGCGCTGCTGGTTTTATTCTCATTAATATTTATACAGCACAGATCAAACGCACAATCAGGCTTTAGCAGTAATGACACCTTATTAAGAACGGCTATAGTGTATGAAGGTGACACCATTGAGGCAAGAGTGTTGCCTGGCGTTTATGTTTATTCTTACCAACGAAACTTTTCAGCTAAAGCAAAGTGGACAAGGCTTCGAAATGCTGTATATGTAACTTATCCTTATGCAAGAAAAGCAGCCCTGGTGTTCAATGATATCAACAGGCACATTGAGGGTGAAATTGATAAAGCGTCTGTAAAAAGATATATTAACAGCCGCGAGAAAGAATTGAAAAAAGAATTTGCTGATCCTCTTACAAATTTATCCGTATACCAGGGCAAGATTTTAATGAAGCTTATAAATCGGGAAACCAAAGGCAATAACTGCTTTGATATTGTGAAAGAGTTAAAAGGAGGATTTACCGCCCGCTTCTGGCAAACCGTAGCTTTCTTTTTTGGCAGCAGTCTTAAGCAGCCATATGATGCACAGGGAAACGATGCCGAAATAGAACATTTTGTGAAAGAAGTGCAACGAATGTATGGCTATTCAGGCTGAACATGAAGAGTTAAAGGTGACTTTATCGCTTTTGTTTATCTTATCTTTACCCAATTTTTACCTGGCTTTTACGTTAGTAATTTAAACAATATAAGCTGCATTCCTAATAAATGAAATTAGATATTCTGGCTTTTGGTGTTCACCCCGATGATGTGGAATTAAGTTGTGCAGGCACTTTACTTACAGAAAAAAAGAATGGTAAAAAAGTTGGTATAATAGACCTTACCAAAGGTGAATTAGGAACAAGAGGAACTGCCGAAACCAGGGAACAGGAGGCAGCACAAGCTGCCGCGATATTGAAAGTTGATGTGAGAGACAATCTGTCTATGGCTGATGGGTTTTTTAAAAATGATAAAGAAACCCAGCTAAAAATAATTACTGCTCTCAGAAAGTATAAGCCTGAAATTATTTTATGCAATGCTGTTGAAGACAGGCATCCTGATCATGGGCGTTCCGCACAATTAGTTGCAGATGCTGCTTTTTTATCAGGATTAAGGAAAATCGTTACATATTCAGATGAAGTTGAGCGTAAATTACAAGTTGCCTGGAGGCCTGAATATGTTTTTAATTATATACAGGATAGGTTTATTCAGCCTGATTTTGTAGTAGATATTACAGATGTTTTTGAGAAAAAGATTGAGGCAATAAAGGCATTTAAAACACAGTTTTTTAATAGTGAAATACCGGGAGAAGACGAACCCCGGACGTATATATCTTCTCCGGAATTTTTAGACAGCGTTATTTACAGATCAAAGATGTTTGGCAGGATGATTGGGGTAAAATATGGCGAAGGATACACATCAAAAAAGATGATAGGCATAAGATCATTTGATAACATAATTAAGGAAAATACATAATTACATTCACGTATACAATCTAATACAATGGCCACCACACCAAAATTTTTACAAGGGCAGGGAAATTTTCATATTGCTTTAAAACAAAGAGTAAATGAATATTTTGCAAACATTAAAAGGCCTTCAACCGGCAATTTGGCCTTGTTGCTTAAGGGCATAATATTTTTTTCCTGTTATGTATTATTATATATTCATCTTGTATTTTTTACACCTGCATGGTGGCTTTGCATACCCGAATGTATTTTATTGGGAGGCTTTACCGCGGCCATTGGATTTAATGTAATGCACGATGGCGCTCATGGCAGTTTCAGTAAATACAAATTTTTAAATAAGATTGCCGGCTTTTCCCTCAATTTTTTAGGCGCCAGTGCAATAATGTGGAATATGAAACATAATATAATACATCATACTTACACTAATATTGACGGCGTTGATGATGACATTGAAGCAGGGCCGTTTTTAAGATTTACGTCAACACAAAAGAAACTAAAGTTTCATAAATTTCAGCACTATTACTTTTGGTTTTTGTACACTCTTTTACATATAATGTGGATATTTGTTACAGACTATAAAAAGTACTTTACAGGAAAAATCGGAAGTGTTCAGCTAAGAAAAATGACGATGCAGGAGCATATTGCTTTTTGGACAGCAAAAGTAGTTTATGCTTTTATGGTAGTAGTACTTCCAATTTACATATTAGGATTTGTGAACTGGCTTATCGGTTTTTTAATAGTGACCATGGTAACTGGTTTTGTTATCAGCATAGTGTTTCAGTTAGCACATACGGTAGAACATACTGACTTCCCTTTGCCTTCTGAACAATCAGGTAAAATTGAAAACGAATGGGCAATACACCAGGTTGAAACAACAGCCAATTTTGCAACCAAAAATAAACTGATCAGTTGGTTAGTTGGAGGCTTAAATTTTCAGATAGAGCATCATTTATTTCCCAAAATATCTCACGTTCATTATCCGGCGATAAGTAAAATTATCAGGCAAACTTGTGAGGAATATGGAATAAAATATATCGAGTATCCTAAAATGCGCCACGCTATTGTTTCTCATGTAGCTTATTTAAGAAGGTTGGGGCAGGCTTAATTGTTTAAATCGATTGTTTAAAGTTTCGATTGAAACCGGTTGTGGATTATTGATTTTTCTTTCCATTGAACCGGAATACAAGTGATATGTAAAAATTTCTTAACGCAGCCGCATTGTAATATCTTCCACCAAAGCCATTAATGTCATTACCCAGTGAATAATTTTCATTCAAAAGATTGTCTGCTCCGATTGAAATTTTAAAGCCCGTCCTGTTTTTAAACAGCATTTCAAATCCGATCTTCGCACCCAGTAAGTGATAGCTTTTTGCATAATCACTGTTGGCATCGTTCAAAGGAATTTTATCACTATAAAAATAATTAATACCGCCACCCAAGCCATTGTTCAATAAGATATCAATACCCGAGGAAATTGTGTTTTGAGGCACAGAGGGAAGCCGGTTGCCGCTAAAGTCATTAGCGAGCTGCTTAAATTCTTTATAATGGAAATCATGCCAGGTATGGCTGATCCAAAAAGTACTTTTTTTAAATTGGGTAGAAGAGAAAAGCAACGGATAACTGATGAGGGTTTCTATACCGTGCTGCTTTGTTTTTCCTGCATTAATAAAAAAATTCCCGCCAGAAGCATCACGTCTTTGCACAATAGTATTATTTAAAGAAAACGTAAACAGGTTAATATCAACATACATAGAATTAAAGAAAGTTCCTTTTACACCCAAATCATAATTAGTTCCTTCTTCTGCATTCAATCCCAGGTTTATTGCGCCGCCCGTAGGCAATAATTCATCTGTTGTTGGAGGAGAAAAACCCCTGGCAATACTTGCATAGATATTTACCTGTTTAAATTTTTTCATTAATGAAAAGCGTGGGGCTACCTGGTTATTAAACAGCCTGCTTTGCTTACCCAATGATGCAGGAATAAATCTTTGAAACCTTACCTGCAAAGTATTCCAGCTTGCCCCGCCAATTATCGTCCAGTCCTTAACATCAAGAGATGCCTGTAAAAATACCATTGACTGCCGGTTATTAATTTCATCGTGGCTGCGTAAACTGTCTGCATTGCCATTTATAGTTTTATGAATATTCACTGATGTAAATCCTTGTTGATACTCCCCGCCCCCATCAATATTAAGAAGTACATTTTTAAAAGGTTGTTGAAACTTAAAAATAGTTCTGGTGCCAAAATGCGGTCTTGAACTTTTTTCATAATTTCTTAAATTAGGATTTATTAGTTCAGTAAACATTCCATATAAAGTGGTTTTATTTTGAAGGTTTGATGTTATAGGCCGCTCATAGGAAGCGCCGGTTAAAAACATTTTTTGTTTGATATAAGCATTAGCCTGTACAGCGCCGGGGGAAGATAAGGTACCAGGCCGTGCTGCTTTTGGATTTGCGTTATACTCTGCTTTTGTTAGAGCTCCCGGTGTTTCGTAAAACAGGTCTCCAAATAAAAAAGTTGTTTTTAATAAACTTTCTTTACCCATTTTAAATAAGCCATTCCAGCTTGCGACACTCTTTTGCGATCTGCTGTGATCCCTGTATCCATCGCTCTTTTGGTGCTGAAATCCATACTTAACAATTGAATTGTCAGAAGCAGTTGTTAGTGATGTATTGTAATTTTGCGAACCATAACTGCCCAACCCATATTCACAATAAAGCCCCGGCTGGTCTCTTTCACTAATACTTTCTATCAGCATTGCGCCTCCTGTACCGGCACCGTAAATACTATTATTAGAACCCTTAATTATTTCGATAGAATTGATGTTATAACTACCAAGTTGATTTAAATAAGAATCGCCCCCGGGATCAGTAAAAGGAATATCATTATAATATATTTTTACATTTCTAACGCCAAAAGGCGAACGCAGAGAACTGCCCCTGATATTTATACGATAACTTCCCGGAGAACGCTCTTCCATCTTTACTCCCGGAGTAGTGTTGACCGCTGAAACTATTGAGGATGTGCTAAAATTATCAAGCGTTTTTCTTCCGATATAACTAACGGCCGCAGGAACATCTTTCAACTTCCGGTTTTGTTCAAATGCCTTTATAATTATTGCGGGCAAACTAATTTCCCTTAGGCTGTCCGCTGTTTGGCTAAATGCTTTTGAGGCAAATAATATTGCACAAACCATTACGACTTTTTGTACAGAAATAAATGTAAAACTCATAAAACAGATACGTTAATCAAAAATAATTGCAAAGGTATTATCCAACATCCGCATTTATATTCATGCAGTTAAAAGCATATCATATCCCTGATCAATTTATCTTATCTGGCAATAAGAATATTATTTAAAGGATATGAATATGAAGTAAATATTTATAACTTTCACATAACACCTTAGTAACTTTAAAGGTAATTGTATAAAGCGATTTTCCTAATCAATCATTTTTTAAAAAAAGTGTTATGACAAATTACGATACTGTAACCGAAGCAGTACAGGATCTTAAAGCAAGGGGATACAGTATAGATTTTAATATTGCATTTGACAAATTAATTTGCTCAACCGATAGTATTTGTCTAAATCCCAATGAATTTGAAATTGCTGAAGTATATCGTTTTGAAGGCGATAGCAATCCCTCTGATGAAGACGTCGTATATGCTGTTAAATCTAAAGATGGAAGTCACAAAGGAATTATTACGAGTGCTTTTGGTTTGTATGCCGATCCTCTTTCAAATGACATGATTCAAAAATTATCTATGCATACAAGATAGCTATAGTAACAAAAATTAAGATTGAAGTTTATTATTCTGATTTGGGAAGATAACAGAAGGAACAAATTTTTTGGCTTCTTCAAAATCCATTGCTGCGTAAGAAATAACGATGACTATATCGCCAACCAGCGCCTTTCTCGCTGCAGGTCCGTTTATACAAGTAATACCTGAACCTCGTTCTCCCTTTATAATATATGTTTCAAAACGCTCGCCATTATTGATATTCAACACCTGTACTTTTTCATTTTCAATAAGGTTGGCAGCGTTTAAAAGATCCTCATCAATGGTAATACTCCCATTATAATCAATGTTGGCCTCTGTTATTTTTACCCGGTGAATTTTCGATTTTAAAATCTGGATTTGCATAGATGCAAAATTAAGATAAAGTATGACCTAAAAGAGTCTAAGTGCTAAAACACGGTGTTATAATTTATTATAAAATTTGATTTGCCTTTTCTGCTTCCTTCAATTCTTTTTTAAAAACAACAATAACCCTTATAAAACAGTAGTTGATTACAACAACTCTGCTGCCAGGCCAAAATAAAGATGAATAGTGTTGAAGAAGGCTTCCCAAAAACTATAAGCGCTATCTTCATTTTTGAAATATACTTATATGCTTAACAGAAGAAAATTTTTACAGCTATCAACATTAACTGCTCCGTTATTCGCTTTTAATAATGCTGCGCCATTTTCAAAAGATGCAGCAATGCCAATTGTATTATCTACATGGGCGCCGAACGTAAAAGCTAACGGAGCTGCATGGGAGATTTTAGGAGCCAACGGCAAAGCGATAGATGCGGTTGAGGCGGGCGTAAAAATTCCAGAGGCAGATCCCGAAGATTCCAGCGTAGGATATGGCGGACTTCCGGACAGGGATGGCAATGTAACGCTTGATGCATGCATTATGGATGAACGGGCAAACATAGGCGCTGTGATGGCATTGCAGCATATCATGCACCCAATATCTGTTGCCCGGATGGTTATGGAAAAAACACCGCATGTACAATTAGCAGGGGAAGGCGCCTTGCAGTTTGCGCTGGCAAATGGGTTTGAAAAAATAAATTTACTCACCCCTGCAAGTGAAAAAATATGGAGAGACTGGCTTAAAACTTCCAAGTACGATCCAATGCTTACGCCGGATTTTAATGAAAACATGGGTAATAAAACGTTTAGCCAGCCTGGCTTATATAACTGGCCGGTTGCCATTTTAAATCATGATACCATCGGGATGATTGCAATGGATAATAAGGGAGATTTAAGCGGCGCCTGCACCACTAGCGGACTTGCTTTTAAGATGCATGGCCGTGTGGGAGACTCACCGATAATTGGTGCAGGACTGTTTGTTGATAATGAAATTGGTGCAGCAACGTCAACAGGAGTAGGCGAAGAAGTAGTAAGAATATGCGGTTCACACACCGTTGTGGAATTAATGCGTCATGGTTATTCTCCGAAATTAGCTTGTAAAAAAACTTTGGAAAGAATGATAAAAATGCGGGGTGAAAAAGCAAAAAATGTCCAGGTAGGGTTTTTGGCAGTGAATAAGAAAGGTGAGTTCGGTGGCTACTCAATTCAAAAAGGATTTGACTATTGTGTGCAAACTAATGACAGCGGAAGTAAAGTTTATAATGCAAAATATATAGTAGCCTGAATTTTTGAAGGGATTAAAAAAAATACACATGAAGTTTATTTTAGAAGTTATTGGTTTCACTATTGAAGGTTGTATAATAGCGCAGGATGCAGGTGCCAGTCGTATAGAGCTTTGCGATAATCCTGAGGAAGGTGGTACTACTGCCTCTTACGGGTTTATAAAAGCGGCAAGAGAAAAACTTCATATCGATCTTTATCCGATAATACGCCCAAGAGGAGGTGATTTTTTTTATACCGATGATGAATTTGAAATACTAAAAACGGATGTTAAGTTATGTAAAGAGCTTGGCTGTAATGGTGTAGTGATTGGGCTTTTAACCAAAGAAGGAAAAGTAGATAAAAAAAGATGCAGCTTACTTACAGGTTATGCTTATCCATTAGGCGTTACATTTCACAGAGCATTTGACAGAACTGTGGATCCTTTTGAAGCCCTAGAGGATATTATTGAAATTGGCTGTGAAAGAATTTTAACCTCAGGCCAAATGCCAACTGCTTGCGAAGGCGCTCAACTTATAAAACAATTGATAACAATGGCTGATGATAGAATAATTATAATGCCAGGCTCTGGTGTAACATCAGATAATATAGATCACCTGGCCGAAACTACCGGTGCTGTTGAGTTTCATACATCAGCAAGAATAAGAATGCCTGGCAAAATGACTTATAAAAATCTATTGCTTAATGAACATCTGGATACAATCTCTGTTGATGTAAATGAAATTAAAAAGATATTAAATACCTTATCTCTTGTAAAAACCCCAATGTCTTGATTAAGTTTTGAAGATTTTGGTATGTACTTAAGGGAAGAAATACTTAAAGAATATTCAACAGCACAGTGCAACAAAATTGTACATTGGATCGGCAGCAATCAAAAAAGATCTGATAAATTATTTCAACTATTTTAAAGGTGAATACCGTGTAACAGAGAGCTGCATTGCCATTGAGTTACAGCGCCATCGCAAATCCCGGACTTATAAAAATCTTTTAAAACTGTTCGGAAATCTTAAAGAGCCGGCACGGCGTTATGTGTCTGCAGGTGCTTTATAAAATTAAACTTTATACGCATCCGGGGCATTGTTGTATATTGTGCAATTGTCTCGTTTTTTGATAAGTCAAATAACTTTACAAATACCAAAACATCTAACTACTCCATACGACAGGCCAGCCGTTTATCACTTCCATAATATTGTTAGCCGGATACCATTTTAAAAATTGATCACCACACTTCAAATACTTTATAGCACAACAATCTTAAACTGAAGCATTGATTTCTAAATTAATTCAAATGAAAAAAACTATACTTGGCATTACCTTTTTTTTGGGATACATAATTTCTATACAGGCGCAGGCTTTATATGGTACCACATTTAATGGTGGCAGCTATGGAGGAGGAACTATTGCCAAATTTATCCCTGCTACTGATAGTTTAGAAGTTGTCAAATCTTTTGACGGTGTTGCCGCTAATTCTTATTCAGGCTTTATCCAGGCTTCCGACGGAAAGCTTTATGGCATGACAACATACGGGGGAAATAACAACCTCGGAGTTATTCTTTCTTATGATCCTTCTTCTTCCACTTACAAAAAGCTGAAAGATTTTGATTTGATTAATGGCGCTAATCCTTTCGGCACCCTCATGCAGGCAAATGATGGAAAACTATATGGGATGACTACTTTGGGAGGAAGTAATGGCTATGGTGTAATTTTTTCTTTTGATCCTTCGTCTTCCACATATACAAAGCTGAAGGATTTTGATTACACCAGTGGCGCTTATCCGCACAGCAACGGCTTTGTGCAGGCTTCTGATGGAAAGCTCTATGGAATGACATTTCAGGGGGGAGCCAGTGGTTTTGGAGTAATTTTTTCCTATGATCTTTCCTCTTCCACTTATACAAAGCTGAAGAATTTTGATAACTCCAATGGTGGTTATCCTAATGGCAGCCTTATGCAGGCAGGCGATGGAAAGCTCTATGGAATGACCTATGCAGGAGGAAACGGTGCTGGAGTAATTTTTTCCTACGATCCTTTGTCTTCTACCTATACCAAACTAAAAGATTTTGCTGCCGGTTCTCCCTTAGGCAACTTGATGCAGGCAACCGATGGAAAGTTATATGGCCTCACATTTCAAGGGGGGGCCAACAACGTTGGAGAAATTTTTTCTTATGAGCTTTCTTCTTCCACTTATACAACCCTGAAGGATTTTGATATTGCTAATGGCAGCAGTCCTTCGGAAACACTTATTCAGGCAAGCAATGGAAAGCTCTATGGAACCACACCGTATGGAGGAAACAAGGGAGCCGGAGTAATTTTTTCTTACGATCCTTCCTCTTCCATTTTTACAAAGCTCAGGGATTTTGAAATTGCCAATGGTGATTATCCTAACGGTCTTATGCAGGCAAGTAATGGAAAACTTTACGGCATGACGTACCGGGGAGGTACCAGCGGCTATGGGGTTATTTATTCCTATGATCCTTCTTCGTCAAATTACACAAAGCTTAGGGAAATTGCAAGTAACGAGAGTGGCAGCAAAGTTTCAGCAAGCCTGCTCCAGGCAAGTGATAAAAAATTGTATGGTACAACCCGTTTTGGAGGAACCAGCGGTGGCGGTGTAATTTTTTCCTACGATCCTTCCTCTTCCACTTATACAAAATTGAAGGATTTTAATGGTGCAAATGGCAAAGCCCCTACCGGCAGTCTTTTGCAGGCAGGCAACGGAAAGCTATATGGCATGACACCCAATGGCGGAAGCCTGGGTTATGGCGTTATTTTTTCTTATGATCCTTCCTCTTCTACTTATACAAAGCTGAAAAACTTTGACGGCACGAGTGGCGCTTCTCCTTACGGCAGCCTTATGCAGGCACGCAATGAAAAGCTATATGGCATGACAGCTAAGGGAGGGAGCAACGACTATGGCGTTCTTTTTTCCTATGATCTTTCGTCATCCACCTACATAAAGCTGATGGATTTTAATAATGTCAATGGCAGCAACCCATATGGCAGCCTTATTCAGGCAACCGATGGAAAGCTTTATGGCATCACGATAAACGGAGGAAGCAGCGGCGATGGCATTATTTTTTCCTTTGATCCTTCCTCTTCCACTTATGCTGAGTTATTCGATTTTGACTATCCGGATGGCAGTAATTCTTATGGCAACCTTTTACAGGCAAGCGATGGAAAACTATATGGCATCACATATTATGGGGGAAACAACGGTAGTGGTGTTATTTTTTCATTTGATCTTTCAACTTTAACCTATACAAAGCTGAGGGATTTTGATGCTACCAATGGCGCCTATCCTAATGGCAATCTGATGGAGGCAACAGATGGAAAACTTTATGGTATGACGAGCCAGGGCGGAAGCAGCGGTGTTGGCGTCATTTTTTCCTTTGATCCTCTCTCCTCCGCTTATAACAAATTAAAAGATTATAATGGTGTCAACGGTGCCAATCCTGACATAGGTTCGGCGTTTATTGAGGTAAGTGAATCTATTGTAAATATGCCGCCAACAGTTAGCCTTACAAATCCCACCGATAATACAATTTATATTGCCCCGGCCAACATCACAATTACTGCTGCTGCCTCAGATGAAGATGGTACAATAAGCAGAGTAGAATTTCATAATGGTACAACTTTATTAACTACAGAAAAGATTCTGCCTTATTCCTGGAGTTGGAAAAATGTTCCCGCAGGCGACTATACAATTATTGCAAAAGCTTATGACAATGACGGTCTTGTCACCACGTCTGCACCTCTGCATATATCCGTAATTGCTAACCAGCCGCCAACAGTAAATATTACAACTCCTGTTAACAACGCTATTTATGCTACACCTGCAACAGTTGTTATAAAAGCAAATGCCCATGACGCTGACGGCACAATTAAAAGTGTAGCGTTTTATAATGGAACAACACTATTAGGTATTGACAACTACTATGGATATGGATGGCATTGGAACAATGTACCTCCCGGAGATTATACGATTACAGCCATTGCTACAGACAATTATGGTCTTCAAACAACTTCTTCCCCGCTTCATATAACCATAACTAATGCGGCGCCTACTGTAACTATTACATCTCCTGCTGATGGTACAGGTTTTATTGCACCAGCCACAATTATTATAAAAGCAGATGCCCGTGATGCTGACGGTACAATTAAAAGTGTAGCGTTTTATAACGGATCAACTTTATTAGGAACAGACAACTATTATGGATATGGATGGCATTGGAACAATGTATCTCCCGGAACTTATACCATCACAGCTAAGGCTACCGATAACTGGGGCGCTGTAACCACCTCTGCACCCATAACAGTAACAGTTCCTTCATCCGGTGCAACACTACTGGTAAGTAACAGGCCATCTTCTGCGAAAAACAAAGCTGACATAAATGTTATTGCAAGTATAAAGCTTGCTCCCAACCCTGTAAATAATATATTAAACATCTACACCACAGGATTGCCAAAAGATATGCAAACAACGTTATTAGTTATCTCAGTTTCAGGAGTTGTAATGAGAACAATGCAATTAAACAGTTCATTTCAAACAACACAACTGAATGTGTCTTCGCTTGTAAGCGGGGTGTATATTATAAAGATGATAAGTGGTGATAAGACTATATATAGTCGCTTTGTAAAATTGTGAGCAGAATAAATTAAGAGATTGAAATATATCCTTCTTTCTAAAGAAAAGCCTGGAATAATACTCCAGGCTTTTAATGTTTACAAGTCGGATATGTTTTAGGCAAAAATTCCTTGGAGCAAAAGGAGAACCGAAAGAAAATTCATCTTATATTGTGAAACACCCGTATACATTTATATTGGTATTCCTTATCTACATCTCCTAAGTTCATACCGGGCAATTCATCCTTGATTATCTTCTTGTTGTTAAAATTGATTAAATGCGGATGTTTTAAAACAAAGCTTACATATGAAAAATTTAATTCTGCTTACTGCACTATTTTTTGGTTGCTTGCAATTCAGCGGTGCACAAACTGTTTCTTCTTTATGGAATGAATATAAAAGCAACCCTTACAATCACCCTAACATCCCAAATAATTCTTATGCAGGTTATGGTACCGGCATTGTGCCACTGCCCAACCCTTCTGCCACTCCTGTAAATGTAACAACACTGCCATTTTATGCTATACCTGACGATACCAGCGATGACCAGCCTGCTATCCAGGCTGCTATTGATGCCGTGGGAGTTGCAGGAGGCGGAATAGTTTATTTACCTGCCGGGAATTATATTTTAAATAAACCGCTTTATATTAAATATAATAATGTAATTGTAAGAGGCGATGGCAGTACGGGCACTGCTGCAACCATTCTGGATTTTAAATTTAGCCTGTATTCGATGTATAAAAAAGACATTGATTCCAGCGGTCAAAACTCCTGGGTGTGGTGGAGCACGGGTCTCGTATGGATCGGGCCTGGCGATACCTTTAAACCAAACGGAGCACCTGTTATGTTTAACGGTAATGGTTACGAAGAGTGGCGCTTTTCTACAACGTTAGCTAATGTTACAGCTTCGTCAAACACGGGTGCTTTTTCTGTTACGGTAGACAATGCTGCCTCGTTATCTGCAGGAATGAAAATTCTTTTGTGCTACCAGATGCCCGCTGATAGAAGTTTCATAAAACAAGTTTATGGACACGCCGCCACAGAATCCGGAATAGATAGTAATAAGTATGTGGGCGATTGCACCAATATTATATCTCCATTGGAAGGTTATTATTACTGGCCGGCGTATATTAAAAGTATTAGTGATCATACCATAACTTTTGACAGGCCATTGCGAATAAAAGTTGATCCTTCAGCCTGGCCGGTTACGATCCGGGACATAAAGTCAATGGTAACGGAAAGTGGGCTTGAAAACGTACAGGTAAAAGGATATAATACCAGTAAAATGACCCATCTTCCCAGTCCTACTTCATCAACTAAAAGCGGAAGCCCCACATTGGGCGGATGGAATGGTGTGTACATTAATCGCAGCTGGAATTGTTGGATAAATAATGTACGGTTTGTGAATCTTGAATGCGGTGTTATATTCTCTGCTGCAAAAAATTGCTCCGCACTAAATACTTTTGTTACAAGTACCGATAACACTCATTGGTATCACCATGGTTATGCACTGCGGGTATTTTCTTCGGATAACCTTATAGAAAATTTTACAATTGACGGGCCTGCGAGTGTTCGGCACGGTATTAACACAGAATGGTTTTCATCAGGAAATGTTTACAGTAAAGGCCAGATGAAAGTGGGCACTTTCGATTCACACAGGGGCGTATCATTTGATCTGATCAGGACCGAAATAACAGTAGCTAATGATGCCGGCTCTTCCTCCAGCGGAGCAGTAGGTTCCGGCCCTTTCGCTGGAAAAAGAATTACCCATTGGAATATTATTCAGAAAATTCAACCAGGATATATTTATGAGAACGCTGCAAGCCGTAATGGCAATGATGTATTTGAACCTTTACAATACCCTATGGGCGCCTTTGTGGCCATAACTGAACCAATAGACAAGTCTATTGGGGAACGTATACCCCCGCCATTGCCTGGCGGAAACCTGGGTTCCATAGTTGTTACTGATTCTATTACCGATACCACACTTATTAATCTTTATCATGCCGAGCTGGCATTACGGAAACGCTCTTTTGAGGTAACACTTGAAGCAGAACAGGCCGTTTTAAATGGCGCAATAGTATCTTCTAACAGGGCCGGTTTTACGGGCTCTGGCTTTGCTGATTATATAAATGCATCCGGCGATTTTATTGAATGGACAGTTAATATGTTGGGTGCCGGTTCATATTCACTTCAGTTTCGGTATGCAAATGGCGGGGTTTCAGATCGTCCTTTAAAATTGGAAATCAATGGAGTAATTGTGACTGCGAGCCTGTCCTTTTCACCAACCGGCGGCTGGACAACCTGGTCTGTTTCATCAGCAACTGCTAATTTAATTGCCGGAAATAATAAAGTAAAGTTAACCGCCATAGGCTCCAGTGGACCAAATGTAGATAACCTTAAAGTTGAAGCGGTTACATGCCAGCCAGGAACGCTTGAAGCTGAACAGGCTATTTTAAATGGAGCAGTAGTAGCCTCTAATAAAGCTGGTTATACAGGCTCAGGTTTTGTTGATTACATAAACGCATCCGGAGATTTTATTGAATGGACAGTTAATGCTGCTGGTGCCGGTTTATATGCATTACAATTTCGATATTCAAATGGTGGAGCCACAGATCGTCCTTTAAAACTGGAGATCAATGGAGTAGTCATAGCTGCAAGCCTGCCTTTTTTTCCAACCGGTGGCTGGACAATTTGGTCTGTCTCATCAGCAAGTGCCAGCCTGATTGCGGGAACTAATAAAATTAGATTAACCGCTATAGGTTCCAGTGGGCCCAATGTAGATGATCTGTCTTTTAGTTGCAATAATACCAATCAGTTTGTTCAAAGATCTGTATCACCGAAAAGCTTGTTGCCAGCGGCTCCTGGCTTTTTAACGGTGCGTGTAGCCCCCAATCCTGTAAATAATATTTTAAACGTTTACGCCTCAGCATTGCAAAAAGATAAGCAAGCAACGATATCAATTATATCAGCTTCCGGAGCGGTGATGAGAACAATGCAATTAAATAGTTCAATTCAAACAACACAACTGAATGTCTCTTCGCTTGTAAGCGGGGTATATATTATAAAGATGATAAGTGGTGATAAGGTTATGTACAGGCAGTTTGTAAAATTGTAAGCAGAATGAGTAACGGATTGAAAGAAGCAGGTACTTAAAATCCAAGTACATCCTTCATAGTGTATATCCCTTTTTTATCTTTTATAAATTCCGCAGCCAGTAAGGCTCCCTTTGCAAAACCCTGGCGGTTGTGAGTAGTATGGATAATTTCAATATCATCAACTGAAGAGGTGTATGTAACCTTATGTATGCCTGCAGCAGGGTCAATTCTTTTACTGATAATTTCAAGATCATAATCATTCCCGGCAGCGGTGTTTACCCACTTATTTTTTGTACTCGCTTTTTCTAATATCAGTTCCGCTAATGTAATTGCAGTTCCGCTGGGAGAATCTTTTTTTTGAGTATGATGCGTTTCCTCTATATGAACATCATACTCTTTATGCGGGCTCATCAATGTGGCAGCGTAATTATTTATTTCAAAGAAAATGTTCACGCCTATACTAAAATTACTTGTAGTTAAAAATGTACCATTTTTTTGCTTACAGATTTGTTTTACTTCTTCAAGCTTTGCAAGCCATCCTGTAGTGCCGCAAACAACTGGAACGCCTGCATCAAAACATTGTATGATATTATTTACCGCATTATCCGGCGTAGTAAACTCAATAGCAACATCACAACGTTTCAGGTTCTCATAGGCAAGCTCATTGGCATTATCTAGATCAATTTTCAATACTACCACCTCGTGCCCATCTTCTGTGCCGATGGCCTCAATGGCTTTGCCCATTTTGCCATAACCTATTAATGCAATTCTCATGCTGCTGGTTTTATAAAATATTTATTGTATTGAAGATAAGTTTTTTGCATGGTTATCTTTAAAACTAAAGACAAGGCTTATACCAGCGGAGTTTATGTTGAGGCCCGGCTTTATTTTCAAAGTTATGTCATTACTTACATCAAAGGCTTTTAAATGGCCATCTACTGTAGCATCCACTACATTTAATCCCCAAAAAACCAAAAAAAACAGTACAGAATAATCTACATTTTGCCTGAAGGAATTTCTATAGGTACGAATAGATTCAGGAGACAAATTTCTAAACTGCGATTCAATCAACTGATCATTTGAATGTATTGTATCTGAAATATAGATATACGCCTGTTTTAAGGCTTTATAAGTTTTTAAATTATAGAAAAAAACGGCGGCGGTAGTGCCAAGAGCCCCATAAACTATGGGGATTTTCCAGTACTTTTTGTTATAGGCTTGCCCCCATCCGGGTAATACTGCAGAACGGAATGTAGCTTTTTGAGGGCTATGTTTTTTTATCGTGACGTCCTTAACCGAAAGGATGCTTTTAGTGGTTGTGTCGATGTTTTTACCGGGAGAAATAATTAAAGAATCATTTCTTTTTTGGGCATTAATGCGTAAACAAAAAAATTCGAGCAAAATGAATATGGGAAAGAGAAAATGAATTTTTTTGAGCATGGCATTAGTTCACCAGTATGTTCATTTTATCTAAAATTGAATTAAGCTCTTCTAATGAATAATATTCAAATGTTATACTGCCCGATCCCTTTTTAGTATGGCTCAATTTTACTTTTGTACTGTAGTGAGATGCTAAATTATCTTCAATTTTTTTTAATGCAGGAGATATAGATGATTTTACGGAATTATTAACAGCATTCTTTTCCGACGTATACAGCTTCCTTACCAGTTCTTCGGTTTGCCTCACAGAAAGC
>JBDSFG010000082.1:0-2970 GCA_039919615.1 Ginsengibacter sp.
ATCTATTACTAATTTTATCGGAAATGGAGTATCTACTATCTGGCTGGCAAATAACGAAAAAGAATTTGACCGAAGCAAAATGAATATCGCATTTAATTATACTGAACAAACCGAAGAAAAAAATAATTGACCGCTGTTCTTATTTCCAAAAATTAAAGCATTAAAGATATTGTCGCTAAAAAAAAATAATGCGACGTTTAAGCCGCATTATAAAATTGTAAATAACAGTTTAAAAGCGTGTATCAGGCCTGCAAATTTATCATAGGCTAAGGGATTAATAACGGAACCTTAAATAATACTTCGATTTATAATTTTGTGACAACTACATCTTCTACAACACGGGTTGTTCTGTTAACAGCATATACACTTTTGTTATGATTTTTAATACTGTTCACTTCAACAGTTATTTTGCTGGCATCAATTACACCTGTATCCAACCTGTATTTTCTGATTATTTCTTTGCCTGCAACTTTTTCTGAATAAAGCACATCGCCGGTTGAATTCCTGAGCGTTATCACAAATTCATCAGCCTCGCTGTTGTGCAAATTTAACTGAAACACCGGCTGATTATAGGTAGTGCCAATGTATTTAAATTCAACGGGTATTTCATCTGTATTATACTGGCTTTGCGCCGAAGCCATTGTAAAAACTAACACAGAGGCCGTTGCAACCAATTTCGCTTTGTTGATTACTGTTTTAATATTAATTACTGGTTTCATAATTTTTTTTTTAAATTAATTAATGTGGTTTAACTGTTCTTGTTTTTAAAATTGATTAGCATTTTAAACTTTTAATTATAACAGCAATTGTACTTATTACAAAAAACACTAAGCTTATCAGCAGGCAAAAATCTTATAGCAAAAGGATAATATAAACAGCGAGGGTAACAAACAATTTTACCCTTATGTGTATCTGGTATGTAAAGACCAGGTAGGGGATATTGTTTTTTGTTGATGTAAAAGTAAACCGGGAGAAAAGGCTGGCCAAACAAGATCTAATGTTGTTTCCGCATCTTAAAAAAAATATTGATCCTTTGAAACTATTGCCAGATCTAAGTTTCAATATTGTAATGAAGTGATGTCCAAAACAAAATTTTCATTCTAATAATTTGTGTAATACGTACACATTAATTGTTATTGAGCATATAATGGTTATTATTTGAACAGGGTTTAATGATTGGAAAGTATCATCATTTACTATTTTCGTTTACATTTGACGTGATGAAAATTAAATCGTAATTATGATGAAAGAAGAAAATAAAAAATATCTTACTCACCATGTTTTTTTCTGGCTAAAAGATGCCACTTCAAAGGTAGACCTCGATAAACTGTTAGATGGGTTACAAACATTGGAGAAAATTGAAACCGTTCGTAAAATGTATATCGGGGTGCCTGCATCAACTGAAGAACGTGACGTTGTTGACTCGAGTTTCAGTGCCTCGGAGCTATTATTTTTTGATGACACAGCCGGCCAGAAAATTTACCAGGACCATCCCATACATAAAAAATTTGTACAAGATTGTTCACCTTTGTGGCGGAAAGTAATTGTGTATGATTCAATTGATTTTAAGCCTGAATAGCCTGCTTAGTTAAATACTTTTTCTACTCTTGTAAGTTTGCCCAGTTCATTACATCCCTCTATAATTACACGGAATTTTTTGGTGATATCGTTATTATAGAAAGTAAGAAACAGCCGGCGGTGCGTTTTATCGGTAAGTACAAAAGGATTCCAGTATAAAGTATTTCTCAGATCTGGACCGCCGTTTGCCTGGTCTGCAGGATAGTCAGGAGAATAAAACTGCTTAACAGGGGTATACCCCGTAACGGTAACATGATCCAGGCCCTTTGCATTGTTATTGCGTGCGGCACCTTTTTTATAATACACTGCTATAGCTCCGCCGCTGCCACCACCAAAAGCTCCAATAAACGGCGGCCTGAAAACTTTAATCATCGCCACATCATTCATAGGGATAGATTGTATTGAACTAACGTCCGCAGGGCTCTCATTTAAAAAAATTGACGGCGTTCCGCCCCGCCATGACAGGCCAGGCTCTGCCCCTGCGAGATTTACCTGTAAGCCTGGCACTTTGCCCTGTAAATACATTAATACTGTTTGAGAAGAGACCGCCAACGGATCATCTTCAGTTACAAAAGTATAACCATCACCCCCGCTGAACAGGCCGGTAGTATAGTCTTCATCCATCTGCTGCTTCTTTGATTTTTGTTGTGCCTTGATAACCACAGTTTGCAAAACTTTTGTTTTCGCTGATATGAGCTGGGCAAAATATCTTTCCGAAACCTGTTTGTTCTTTACTAAAACACTATCTCTTCTGTTATAACCATACATCCATGCTTCCTGAGGTGTAAGCTGCGCAGGCATGTTAAGCAAGCTGCTTTTTATGTTGAAAGATCCGCGTGAGGTAAGATCTTTATTTTTATCGTTATTGAACTGGTAATAAATCTGCGCAGTGTCATAATAAAGTAACCCCGGAAATAAAAAACTGCCATCATCTTCAACTTTTGCAGTCAATATTTCACTCCCCTGATTTTTTAATTGAAGAATACCCATTAACTCTTTTCCTCTTAGCAAACCTTTATCTATGCCATAAACTTTCCCTTCAATTGCAAGGTAATCTTCCGGCGGATATTTTATAACAGGCCACCGATTTGCAAGAACCTCCTCCCATTTAAATCTTCTCCAGCCATTGGTCATCATTACAAGATCAAGGTGTTTTACAATTGAATCAGCTTCGCCTGAAAAATAATAGCCGGGGTTATAAACGTAACCTTTAATATCGCCTGTCATTAAAACATGGGCGAAAATATTATCCTGGGTTTCTGATGAAGCATTGAGGTCAGCGTCTGTTACTGCAACAGAAAGATTACAACTGAGTGTATCCGGAACATCTACCTGTATTACGTTTTTTTCTCTTTTTGCAGCATTAATTACTGAAGGATTAAGATCAGTTAT
>JBDSFG010000113.1:0-4988 GCA_039919615.1 Ginsengibacter sp.
CTGGAGAAGTTTCAAAAACATGAAAAAAGATTACAGGAAAAATTAGACAGTATTGATGCTGGTGCAAAAAATTTATTTGAAAATTCAAAGGAAGAATATAACAAACTCAGTGGTATAATAAAATCCAAAACTTCTAAAGCAATCGGAGGGAGTGAGCCGTACAATTCATACCTGGACACTCTGTCCACATCACTTTCTTTTTTAAAGCAATTTAAAAATGCAGGTAATGTTACTAAGCCAATGGCAAGTCTTAGCAATCTGCAAAGTAAACTTCAACAATCAGAAAAAGTTAAGGAATTCGTTTCTCAAAGAAAGCAACAAATAAAGGAACTCCTATCAAAGTACACCAAAATACCTATAGGTCTTAAAAAAGAATATGCAAGGTTAAACAAAACCGCCTATTATTATTCTGCACAGGTAAATGAATACAAGCAGATGCTTAAAGACCCTGCCAAAGCAGAACGCAAAGCTTTAAGCTTTTTAAACAAGCTCCCTGCATTTCAAAAGTTTATGCAAAAGAATAGCCAGCTTGCTTCACTCTTTAGAATGCCGGATAACTATGGTACACCGCAAAGCCTCGCTGGGCTACAGACAAGGGCCTCTGTGGAGGGGCTAATACAGCAACGCATTAGTGCAGGCGGACCTAATGGACAACAAATGATTCAACAGAATATAGCCCAGGCACATAGTGAAATGAATAAATTAAAAGATAAAATAAATAAGCTTGGGGGTGGAAACAGCGATGCAGAAATGCCAGACTTTAAACCAAACAATCAAAAGGCAAAGAGCTTTTTAAAGCGATTAGAGTTTGGGGCTAATGTGCAAAGTCAAAAAACTAATAATTTTTTGCCTGTTACCAGTGATGTTGCTTTAAGTGCAGGGTATAAGCTGAATGATAAAAGCATTATAGGCATAGGTGCAAGTTATAAATTAGGCTGGGGAAGCGGATGGAGGCACATAAGGCTGAGTAATGAAGGGTTTGGAGTAAGAAGTTATCTCGATATAAAACTAAAGGGGAGCCTATGGATAAGTGGTGGCTATGAAAAGAATTATCAAAGCGCATTTACAAAAATAGATCAGCTAAAAAATTTAAGTGCCTGGCAAACCAGTGGATTGATTGGAATGACTAAAAAATTAAAAATAGGTAGGAACACAAAAAACCTGCAACTGCTATGGGACTTTTTGAGTTACCGGCAAGTGCCAAGAAGACAACCTGTTTTATTTAGGATTGGATATGTTTTTTAACTAAACTAATAGACAGCCATAAACTATAAAGATTAAAAATTATGATAACAGTTTTTCGGTCTTTGCTCTTAATTCTATTTCTTCTTGAAATTTCAACTAATGCATTTACTCAATCTCAGCCGATTGATTACAGCCAGCAATTAAAAATGCCTAATGTATTACCTGCATCACCTGATGCTGCAGCACTTAGAAAATTTGGAAATATACCGGTTAGTTATTCTACGGGCGTGCCTGAGATAAGTATCCCGATATATACTATAAAATGTGCAACCCTAAACTGGCCTGTTTCTCTGTCTTATCATGCTGCCGGTATAAAAGTTGATGAAATAGCTTCAAGCGCCGGCCTCGGATGGTCACTGATTGCACCCGGTGTAATAACCCGTAGTGTGTCAGGACTTGCAGATGAGACCAGTAGTGGTGAACCTGTTTATTCTAATTCTACAAATTACTATACAACTAATCCTGATTATTTAATAGATGTAGTGAATGGATATAAGGATTCAGAATTTGATATTTTTAATTTCAATTTCAATGGTAAGAGCGGAAAGTTTATTATAAAACAGGATGGTGGTATTTTTCAAATCCCGAATTCAGACCTTAAAATAACCTACACAGCCAACCTTTCAAGCTTTACCATTACTGATGAAGGCGGCATTACTTATCTATTCGATCAGAAAGAAAGAACTACCTCTCAGACATATCCCGTTTCAACTTATACAGATAATATATCTGCATGGTACTTAAGTAAAGTTGAAATGCCCGATAAAAACAATACCGTTCAATTTACCTATGGATTTGCCGGATATTCGACCCAATTATTTAATAGTTCCTCACAGGCTATCGGATCAAAATATTATCAGGTGCCTGGAGCAGGCGTAGGTATAACTCAAGTCAATACGAGATCATACACTACAAATTCTACAACCACCGGCGTGCTAAAATTAACTGCTATCAGTTTCCCCAATGGGGCGTTAGTATGTAGTTATGATGCAGCAGCCAGAGCAGACATCGGTGCAGGAAGTAATGTCACCAACAAACTATCCGCTATCACCGTCAACCAGGTAATTAATTCCATTCCAATTCAAATAAAAAAGCTGTCTCTCTTTCAATCTTATTTTATTTACCATCCTGGCCAGGGCCAAAATACTCCAAACGATTATCGTCTGAGATTGGATAGCCTGTATGAATTTGGTATTAGTACTGCGACTTATCCTCAGAAATACCGATTTGAATACAATGCTGCACCAATGGTACCACAGGGAAATTTTGGCCAGGATAAATGGGGTTTTAATAATGGGCAATGGCAAAATCCATCCCTTCTTCAAAGCCAGAGTGTTTATTTTAATTCGGAATACCATAACGCTAATTATAATATCGGCGATGCTAATAGGGACGTTGATACCAATCAAATGAAGGCATGTATGCTTACCGCTATAAACTGGCCAACCGGTGGCAAAACAGCTTTCACTTATGAAGCGCATGTCTACAATGATTGGCAAACTGCTCTCACCTCCAGTGAATATGAAACACATGTTTTTGGTGATCAAAATCCACAGGTTTCGAGTACAACTTTTATTTATCCCCAACCCACTGTTGATGAAATGCCCAGAGCTATCGTAACTATGTCAAAATATAATTTTGCAGGAGTTTATGATCCGTCATATGTTACTATAAAGGATTTAACAACAGGCGTTGAAGTTTATCGCCAGAATCAAATGAGTCCTACTCAAGATATTTCTTCTGATGCAGCTATTGCTTTAATAGGCGGACACAGTTATGAATTAAAAGCGTATGTTTTTACTAATATCTCAAACTATCAACTTACAGCAGCCATAAAAGTAAAATGGAGTAATAGCCTTAATCAACCTGATATAAAAAAAGGCGGTGGCCTAAGGATAAAAGAAATAAAAAACTATACTGGCAATGGTAAGCTGGCAGGTACGGAAACGTATATCTATGATACTGCTGTAACGCTTAATACCTGCAACATAATCAATAGAACTTATAGTGAAATTACCTATCGATTAGGATCTATACCAGCAGGATTTATCTTTTGCTCATTTAACTTTTCCCCAGTTTGCCGGGTATATCATTCAGGGCCCGTTTACCCTGTAAGCACGGCCATGGGCAGCCCTATGCTTTACCGGAAGGTGCAAAAAATCACTACAGATTCCCTTACGGGCGCAATCAATGGAAAGACAGAATATAGTTATGATATCTCTTTTGATCAATGGGATGGTGGTACAGGATCGTTCAAAATGATACCATTTATATCTAATGATTGGAAAAACGGGTTTTTAACTTCCGAAGCAAATTATAAATATAGTAACGCAAATTATTCATTAGTTAAAAAAACAGAAAACAAGTACAGTGAATATAAAGCTGCGCAACTAACTGCTTTAAGAATAGAAGCTTCTTACGTATTTGAGGGATGCAGGACTGTTTCTCCCGTTAGTGAGGCTGCTGCTAATGACGCAGTATATCATCCCTATTACTATCGCACCGGCTCTAAAAAACTGACAGAATCAATAGAGACCCTATACGATGACAATCAAAATCAAATTGTAACACACACATACAATGATTACCTGAGTGACAAATATGATTTTGCTACTAAATTTACGGTGATTGATAGTAAAGGCAGCTACGACTCCGTTACATTTAAACGGCCCTCAGATTTTTCCGCACCCGGTAATGTGTATGAGAAAATGGAACAGAGCAATATCATAGCTCCCGTTATTGAACAGAAATCTTATAACGGCCCTACCCTTTTAAATACAGTAAAAAACAATTACCGGGCATGGTACTTTAATGTAATAGCGCCCGACAGTATCCAGGCTTCTGTTTTGAACAATCCCCTTGAAACACGGCTGAAGTATTTTGCCTACGATGGCTATAATAATCTTTTATCAGTAAGTAAAAGTAAAGATGCCATCACTTCTTATATCTGGGGATATAATAACGCCTATCCTGTTGCAGAAGCGATTAATGCAGATAATAACTCTATTGCTTATACCTCTTTTGAAACAAGTGATGCAGGAGGATGGACGGGGATAACCACTCCGGGCTATACAATTAATGGAAGTATGACAGGACAAAAAGCCCTGACACAAAATGGTTTCAGTTTTTCCAAATATCTGATTACAGCAGGCACTTATATTGTTTCTTACTGGAGTAAAAATGGCGCTTATTGGGTAAATGGCACTACCGGCGCTTCTTTAAGAATTATTAACGGATGGACACTTTATGAACATAAAGTAGCAATCTCTTCTTTTCAAAATATAACAATATCGGGCAGCGGCAGCATTGATGAGTTAAGATTATATCCCTTAGGCGCACAAATGAAAACATACACTTATGAGCCACTCATCGGTGTTTCTTCCCAATGCGATATCAATAATAATATAACTTACTATAATTATGATAACCTCAGCCGGCTTGCATTTATTCGTGACGATAATAAGAATGTTTTAAAGAGGATCTGTTATAACTATAATGGTCAGCCTGTAGAATGTTCTATGTATGGAAATATTGTTAAGACAGGAACATTTACAAAAAACAGTTGTATTTATCCTGCTAATGGATCGGCAGTTACTTATACAGTGCCCGCAAATACATACTATGCTTCATTGCAAACAGATGCAGATGCGCTTGCACAAAATGATGTAAACGCAAATGGGCAAGTTTATGCTAATCAAATGGGCGCCTGCGTAGCCCCACAGATTACTATTTCCTGCCAAAAT
>JBDSFG010000122.1:0-20792 GCA_039919615.1 Ginsengibacter sp.
GCAAAATATTTATATGGGCTTTACTAATGAGCTCATTTATTTCGTGATCAGCAGGGCTTGCAATTAAACATATATTGGCATTTTGATGTGCTAACCCGCTTATTTTTTTTGATGGATTTTTACCGGCAATAACAAATGGAACTGGCAGGCTATTAAAAACATTTTTCACCAGCCAGAGTACGGCTTTCTCATTTTCTGCAATACCCAGGTTGCCATGATACAAACAATAACTCCCTTTACCTTCCATTGCAGTCACAGAATTATAAGGAAGAAAAACAGGAAGATATTTGATGTCAATAGCCCTAAATTCTCTTGCGTAAATCTCTTTATCACGCAGTGTTACTGCAATGAATGTGGCCTTAGAAGAAATGTTGTGTTCATACTTTTTCAACAGCTTACTCTCAATCAAAAAATATGTTTTTTTTAAGATCGATGTTGTTGAATTTGCCAGCTGCCTGTAGTATTCAAATTCTACGTTGTGTAGCCTGACAAAAGTTTTTTTATTCCGTAATTTGTTTTGATAAAGTAAATAAGTGCAATGAATACCTTCCAGTAAAACAGGATAATCATCCTTTAAAAGGTTAATAAGCAGGTCATCATTTCTCCTGGAATTCACGATATATGGTAAGTGAAGAGAGAAACTTTTTACCCCGCGTTTACGTTTATAGTAAACTACTTCTTCACAATATTGATTCAATTCATCTTGTACTCCACGCCCATATTCAAAGCAATGCAAATGAATTTTTATACTCAATTTATGCAATGCAACTATCTTACAAAAAAGATCAAAAATACCCCCATGATCAACAGGGTAGGGCACATCAAGGCTAACAATATGTAGATGTTTATCAACCAATTTTTTTAAACAGTTATATCTGTAAACGAATAATGCAAAAATTGGTATAATTGTTCAACTTTTATTAATAAAAAATCAGGGTCTCCTTTGAATAAAAAAATTATTGTTTCAGTTATCAGCGACCTGGTGACAGATCAGCGTGTGCAAAAAGAGTGTAATACTTTTTATAAAGAAGGATATGATGTGTTATTGATAGGCAGAAAAAGTAAAAATAATTTTGGCTTGAATGAACTACCCTATGAGTTTACCAGGTTTCAAAATTTATTTAGGAGAGGGCCTTTGATGTACCTTGTTTTTAACATTCAGCTTTTTTTCTTTCTGATGGTTAAAAAAGCTGATATTTTATGGGCTAATGACCTGGATACTTTGCTTCCAAATTTTATTATATCACGCCTGAAAAAGATAAAACTTGTTTATGACAGTCATGAATATTTTACTTTAAGTGTATATAAAAAAACTTCAAGAAAAATTTGGGAACAACTCGAAAAATTTTTGTTCCCGCGTTTGAAAAATGTTGTTACGGTAAATAACTCTATTAAAACTGTATATGAAAAGAAATATAAGGTTCCCATTACTGTAATCAGAAATGTGCCTTATAGATCTGCCGGTAATGAACCCATAAGATCGGACCTGGAAAAAGGTAAGAAAATATTAGTAATGCAGGGTATTGGTTTAAATGAAAACAGGGGAGCGGAAGAAGCTGTTTTAATGATGCAGTTTTTAAATAATGACTATGTGCTATATTTTATTGGAGGAGGAACTATTCTGCCAAATCTTAAGAGAATGGTAGCTGAGTTACGTCTTGCGGGCAAAGTAATTTTTATTGACGTGTTGCCTTACAAACAAATGATGGCTTATACAAGGCAGTGTTTTCTTGGGCTGATATTTGAAAAAATAAATTTTAATGACGAGCATATGTTTGCACTCCCCAATAAGTTTTTTGATTATCTGAAAGCTGGTATTCCTGTGTTATCCTCAAAAGCAATAGAAATTAAAAACATCATTGAAAAGTATAATGTCGGGGGCTTTATAGATAATTTTGAGCCACTCGAAATTGCTGAAAAAATCCTGGAAATCTCAGGAAATATTGAACTCTATCAACAATGGAAATTCAATACAGTTGGAGCAGCAAACGAATTATGCTGGGAAAATGAAGAAATAAAACTAAAAGATTTTATGAGGCAGCTTTCCTAAAGGTCAATAAGAAATGGTTATGAGGTTTGCCCATGCTTAATTAGTTCCTCAACAATAATTTCGGCAGAGCGACCATTTCCATAAAATTTATCTTCAAAATTATTTTTTGTATTTATTGCTTTGTGAAAAGCAATCAGTATTTCATTTGCCGATGAATCACCTGCAATAAAATTTACGCCTGCATCTGCAAGTTCAGTCCATTCAGTTTCGTTCCTCACGGTAACGCAGGGTTTTTTACAAAAGAATGCTTCTTTCTGTAATCCACCACTATCTGTTATTACCGCAGTACAATTTTTTAGCAATACGATCATGTCAAGATATCCAACCGGATCAATCATGGTAAAATCAATATGGATACCTGATTCATTTATCATTTTTTTTAACCTGGGGTGTGCAGGCATCAGAATTGATATTTGCCTGTTAATCTCATTGAGAGCTTTTATGACTTCCACCAATTTTTCAGAGGATTGCGCCAGGCTTTCCCTGTGTAGTGTGCATAGTATAAAATTATTGAGAGGTATAATTTTATTCCTGCTGCCGTTATCATTTAATTTTTGAGCATAGTAATTCATAGCATCTAACATAATATCTCCGCATAAAATTATTTTATGGCCTGATGTATTGAATCCCTCTTTTGCAAGATTATTTACAGCTTGTATTGTTGGGCAAAATAATAAGTCACTTATTTTATCGGTTTGTATGCGGTTAGTTTCTTCAGGCATTGAGTTATCGTAACTACGTAGCCCGGCTTCAACATGGGCAAGTTTTAAATTAGATTTTTTTGCTGCCAAAGCGCCCGCTAAAGTACTGTTGGTATCTCCATAAACTACCACTATATCTGGATTTTCTACACCCAGGATTTTATAAATGCCCTCTGTCATCCTGGATACCGATGATGCCATGAATGGCTCATTACCGGATAAACTAAAATCAGGCTTTGGTATATCAAGTTCTTTGAAAAAAATCTCAGACATATTATAATCATGGTGCTGGCCGGTATGCAGGATAAAGTGCTGCAAATTTTTCTTTAAAATGGCCCTGCGCAAAGCCGCCACTTTGATGAATTGAGGCCGGGCACCAACTATGCTTATTACTTTCATTGTCTTATGTAATCAATTTAAGCATATGATAAAATTTTTTCAATCATTTTATCATGAACAAGTCTCCATCCTTTATACATATTGGTTTCGCTAAGTGTATGATTATGCCAGATGCTTATAAAAGTCCCATCCACATTTTTAACTTCTTCAATCAATTGTAAGATATACGCTAAAGCCTCGCCGGGAGCTAATTTTAAATAATCAATAAGAGAACCATCCATAAACGTTATGGGAAATATCTTTAAATCCGTTGCTCGTTCATTTTTAAGATCATAAAAATAAAATGGTTTAGCGGTTCCTGCTCTAAAACCTGGAATATCAGAAAAGCCCATGGAATAATCTTCTTTAACCCCTGCATCTGCTAAATTGTTATAGGTGTCAGGCAAAATAAATCTTAAATAATGTTGCCTGCTTTTACTTATTTTTTTCCCGGATAAGCTTTCAAGTCGTGTTTTTTCATTTGAAATCTTTTCAGGAAATGCGAAGCTTTGGAAAGATGGATGAATACCAATTTCACTAAATGTTGAAACCCTTGTGATTAATTTTTTCATTAATGGATGGGTATAAGCTATGTTTTTATCATGCTCCGAATAATCACCCATTAAAAAAAAGAAAAGTGAATGAAGTCTGTTTTTCACTATCAAGTCCTGCATCAGGTCAAATGTATCCCACGGATCTTTTTGCAGGTTAACAAGGGTGCAAATTCGATTAAAAATATTCTTAACTCTAAATTCAAAAATATCTTTAGCCGTGGCGCCTATAAGCCTCGCTAAATTTCTTCCCTTAAAAGCATAGGCTATATCAATATCGTAGGTAATAATATAATTGAATGATGAAGACCTCAATTGCAAATGAGGAAATTTTTCAACTAACATCTTTCTGAAAATACTTACCCATGTATTTACAACTGGCTGTTGCAAAAAATTATTTCGATAAGCCAGGCTATCAGCACCTTTAAACCTTCCATATTTATCGGCAGTGAAAGGCAGGTATTCTTCATACCGGCTGAGCATATAAAAGGTGGCAGAAAAAATATCAAAACCTAAATCACATGATGCATCATTGCAAAACAAAAAAGTTGTCCCGGATTTTTTCTCTGTAGAAATATCAATTTCTTTTATTCCATTCTCAAATAAAAGAGATGAGGCGTGTATATAAAATTCCTTACCGTTGCGCTTAAAAGAATAATTTATTTTTTCCTGTTCATGCGCTTCAAATATGTTCAAATGGGTTGTAGTGTCATACTCTATACCGAGTTCTTCGTTAAACATCATTCCAAAAACATATTCGCATCTCGGGGTTATACCCGGTAAATAGATCAGCAACATATTTTTGGGAGATTAACAACATCAAATAAGCTTACATTCTTCATATATTTTTTCTATAATGGTAATTGTTTTCAAGCCTTCATCAGCAGTAGCAGATAGATGTTCGTGTTCGTTTAATGCTAATAATAAATTATCATAAACCTTATCATGATTGCTCATAGAACCTTTGTAAAATGTATAATCATTGGCAGTATTGCCTGTACCCGGGTTATCAAAAATATAATCGTCAATTAACTGATATTTCAGTTCGTTAAGATACTGTCCGCCGATTTTAACGGTTCCTTTTTCTGCTATAACAGTTAATGAAAGTTCCATATTTTTTTTGAATGTATTCACGCTGTAATTCAATGTACCGACAATTCTATTCTTCATTTCGATACTGATAACTCCGCAATCTTCAAACTCAATCAATCCCTCATGAGCCATATTTTTCCGTATACCCTGCACATTTTTAACCTCTCCAAATAACCAATACATTACATCTATGTAATGGCTGAATTGTGTGTACAATGTTCCACCGTCAAGTTTTAAAGTGCCCTTCCAGCTATCCTGGTAATATGCCGCAGGCCGGTTCCAAAAACAGCTTAACTGGAAACTGTAAATCTTCCCTAGTCTGTCTTCATCAATTATTTTTTTAAGCTGCGCTACTACAGGATTAAAACGGGTTGATTTAACCACAAACAGTTTTTTACCTGATAACCTCGCTGCTTCAATCATAGCTTTACCATCTTCGCTTTTAATACACAACGGTTTTTCACAAAGCACATGAAGGCCGGCTTGAAGGCATTTGATAGTATGTAAAGCATGTAACCCATTAGGAGTACAAATGCAGGCGACAGTTAATCCTTTTTCATTTTGCAGTAAGCTCGCTAATGACTGGTACGGTGTTGCATTAAATTTTTTAGCCAATTCACTGGCCCTGTCCGGTATTATATCACAAACGGCCTGTAATGTTCCCTTTGTGATAATATTTTCTGCATGGCGTTCAGCAATCTTACCACATCCTATAAGTGCAAATTTTTGGTGCATAAAAGTAAAGATGCCTTAATTAGTTAAAATATGCAAATGCACCATTTAAACACTTTTATAGTCTAAGGCTGATCATTACTTTAAGTTTGAATTGAAAATTTATTATTACCTTCGCAAACTGACAAAAATTTAAAAATAATTATTTTCGAAAATGTCTTATTTAACAACAGAAAAAAAAGCCGGAATTTTTGCTGAATTTGGCCAAAATGCTGCCAATACCGGATCTATCGAAGCACAGGTTGCTATTCTCACAGAAAAGATAAATCACATATCCGGTCATTTAAAAGGCAATAAAAAAGATTTTTCTACCCAACGCGGTTTAATGCAAATGGTAGGTAAACGTAAACGGTTGCTAACTTATATAAGCAAACATAATCTTACCGGTTATCGTTCATTAATTGAAAAGTTAGGACTTCGTAAATAATCTGTTACACATGATATTAGCTATTCCCAACTGAGCACAACGGTTGGGAATACTTTTTTTTACATTAATTGATGAACAAAATATGACACCAAATCCCATTTCAGTAACATTCGACATAGGTGATGGACGAATGATCACTATTGAAACCGGTAAACTTGCCCGCCAGGCCAATGGTGCAGTTACCGTTCGTTTAGGCAATTGTATAATTCTGGCGACTGTTGTTGCTAATAAGGAAGCCAGGGAAGGCCAGTCCTTTTTTCCTTTGTCTGTGGATTACCAGGAAAAGTTTGCATCTGCAGGCCGTATACCCGGTTCTTTTTTTAAGAGAGAGGCACGTTTAAATGATTATGAAATTCTTACTTCAAGATTAATAGACAGGGCCTTAAGGCCTTTATTTCCTGAAGATTATTTATGCGAGGTACAGGTTTTGGTTTCTCTTATTTCATCGGATGCTGAAGTAATGCCTGATTCCCTCGCGTGCCTTGCAGCCTCAGCAGCGCTTGCCGTATCAGATATTCCCATCCAGGAAATTATTTCTGAAGTAAGAATTGGAAGGGTTAATGGAGAAATGAAAGTTAATCCAACACGCAGTGAACTTACAGAAAGTGATATGGAATTTATTATCGCCGCCACCAATAAAAATATAATGATGGTGGAAGGCGAAAGTAAAGAGTGCCAGGAAGAGGATCTTATTAAAGCTATCGAAACCGCTCATGAAGCCATTAAAATACAGGTAAAAGCCCAGGAAGAATTAAGAGAGAAAGTTGGGGTAAAAGCAAAAAGAGAATATCCTAAACCATATCGCAATGGAGAGCTGGAGGCAAAAATAAAGGAATTTGCAACTGAGAAAATGCTCAAAATTTCTTCTGCTGCATCAGCCAAACATTACAGAGCGAATGAATTTGATAATTTGAAACTTGAATTGAAGGAATATCTTGGTGAGTTACCCGATGAAGATAAATCCTTGATCAGTTACTACTTTGATGATTTGCAATATCACGTAGTAAGAGATATGATCTTAAGTGAAAAACGGAGACTGGATGGAAGAGGCACCGAAGATATCCGTGAGCTGACCATGGAAGCTGACATACTACCTACTCCGCATGGGTCAGCGCTCTTTACAAGAGGAGAAACACAATCTCTTACCACTGTAACCTTAGGTACTCCGTTAGATGAATTACTAATTGAAAGCGCCGCAAAAAGTGATTATTCAAAATTTATATTGCATTATAATTTTCCCCCATTTTCTACTGGTGAGGTAAAACCAATGAGAGGTGTTGGTAGAAGAGAAGTAGGCCATGGCAACCTGGCCATGCGGTCTCTAAAGAAAATGATGCCGGGATCTGATTACCCTTACACCGTAAGGGTAGTAAGTGATATTTTAGAGAGTAATGGCTCTTCTTCAATGGCTACGGTTTGTGCAGGTTCGCTGGCATTAATGGATGCCGGTGTGCCATTATCCAAACATGTAAGTGGGGTAGCTATGGGACTAATTTCCAAGGGGGATCAATTTGCAATATTAACAGACATACTTGGAGATGAAGATCACATTGGTGATATGGATTTTAAAGTAACAGGAACAAGAGATGGTATTTGTGGTGTGCAAATGGATATAAAAGTTGATGGGTTAAATATGGATGTTATGCGGCAGGCATTGGAGCAGGCAAGAAAAGGCAGGTTGCATATATTAGATGCTATGTATGCCTGTGTTCCGGCGCACAGGGAAGATGTAAAACCTCATGCCCCAAGAATGGAAAAATTAATAATTGACAGCGAATTTATTGGAGCGGTGATTGGACCGGGAGGAAAGATCATCCAGGAAATTCAGAAATCAACCGGAGCAACTATTAATATCACAGAGGTTGGAAAAACAGGTGAGGTAAGTATTTTTTCTGCTGATAAAGAAAGTCTAGACCAAGCCGTTGCTTGGGTTAAAAGCATAGTGGCCGTTCCGGAAATAGGAGATGTTTATGAAGCCACTGTAAAATCGATTAAAGAGTTTGGCGCTTTTGTTGAATTTTTACCAGGCAAGCAAGGTTTATTGCATATTTCTGAAATTATGTGGAAGAGGTTGGAGAGTATGGAAGGAGTGTTGAATGAAGGCGATAAAGTAAAAGTAAAAATTATTGGAACTGACCCTAAAACAGGAAAATTTAAATTAAGCCGTAAAGCTTTATTACCTAAGCCGGAAGCCCCAACACAGGTGTCCAATCAAAGAGATACGCGGCAGTAATTTCAGGAATAAAATATATTTTAAGGCGGGTGTAAACACAGGCTTTTTTTTGTTAATGCGGTTAAATTACGTTTACTAATGCAATTCCTGCTCTTAAAACAACTGTATTATCAAGATTACATTTAAGATTCAAATTAGCAGCCGCTCTAATGGTTTTAAGCGATATTAATTTCTGAGTTAAATCCCCATTATAGCCGGATACACCTCCCACCACTTCTATCTCCCATCCCTGGCCTGGACATATATTTACGAATAAAAGAAAAGGAGCCACAAAAAATTTCATAACTATCAAAGGGTTGTTTAATATGGACAAATGTACTTTAACGAAGATCACCGGATCAGCGTAATAGGGGTTAGCTAAGAGGCATGTAAAAGTACGTCGTTACCATACATGATATATCCGCATCCCCTGGCAAATGCCATAAAAATCCGGAAAAGGTTTTAATAAAAAACGGTCTAAATATTTTACAAAAGTTCTATCACTATTTGTTCCCATTCTTTATCCAACGGAGATTGGGGATTATTTTTTCCTGACCTGGTGTACCAATAATCAGCATTAAAAATATCACCCTCTTTTCGGTGGAGATAAGCGTGTATCCACGAGGCATTTTTATCTTTAACGTCCTGTATAATTGTATGTGCCTTATCCCAGTTGCCATTTGCATCATGCCACAAAGCTTTAAGATAATCAGAGATATTAGCGGGGGGATCAGGTGCCAGGAGGCTTTCCTTAAAAGATTGTAAGGTCATACCCAAAATTAATATAATTCTATCAGTAGTAAATTACATAAACCCATAGTCCAGTACGCGCCGGAGGTACTTTTTATCCTGTATTACCCAGGTAACTTCATAACTGCCAGTCTTATCCCTGCACAAGAGGTATAAATAAATTTTACGCCCGTCTTTAGAGCGGTAGATGCCATTTGCGGTACGCTTAATGTCTTTATCAATGTAGGTCAAGTTTAAATTATATAGGTCAAAATATGCTGCCGGAGGTATGGTTACTGTATCTTTTTCAATAATAAGATTTACCTGGCTTATATAGGTTACCGGTAACGATCCGTATGCGCCGTAATAGGGTTTTTTGTCAATTTTTATCAGGTATTTTTCGTCATAATCCAATTTATGTTTGGCAGGGTCAAAAGGCGTTGTTTTAATTCTGGCTGTAATATTATCGCCACTAAATATCATTGAATCAGGACCGAAAGACGTAAATGGTATTTTTTTAATTTCTGATTTGCCTATACTTTCACTAATACCCGCTAACGTGAAAGAAGCAAGATCCGCCCGAATATCTTTTTGTATAATCTTCGCAAAAGACTCATTTTTTTTTCTGGTATCAGTATAGTCATAATTTTTTTGTGCCTGGCAAAAGCAACAAATTAAAATACCTGCAGCAAGAGAATTTTTTTTCATCTGTTCTTCTTTTAATATTTAAAAATAAAAGAATATAGGTTAAAGAAAATAAAATTGTGAGAGGGCTCTTTCATTAGGTGCATTCCAAATTGTCGCGGCACCAAATGGTTGTGTGGACACAAACCACGGCCCGGAGAGCTATAGAAATACCTTGTCACTAAAGGAACTAAATCCCTAAAATCTGTTTCAATTTTGCATAGCCGGTTTTGCCCCGGGCTCGGTCGGTGTCCTTCACCGACCGAAATCATGAGCGCCAATTTGGAATGCACCAAGTCAGCAACACTTAAGTCCTCTCCTGAATTTATTGAAGCTAAGATGATTTGGTTTGATTTCGCAATTTGCCCACAAAATCCCCCAGATAGAATCTTTCCTGAATTTGCCTTCTGTGTTTGGAGTGTGCAAATATCATAACACATATCGCTTTGCCATTTAAACTGCTCTAATACGATAATCTGCCAAAGCAAGCTCGCTTACAATAAACTACTACAATTATTACCCCACAAAAAAACCGCTTCACTTTCATGAAACGGTTTAATAACTTTCAGTATAATAATCCTTACTGATGCGCCATAATCTTCTTCACAAAATTGGCCTTAGGCTGAGCACCTACTAATTTATCAACTACCTGCCCGCCTTTTACAAATAAAATAGCCGGGATGCTGGTAATTCCATAGTCCATACTAATTTGTGGATTGTGATCAACATTCACCTTGCCAATATTTACTTTGCCATCATATTCTTTAGCCAATTCTTCCATAACCGGCCCTATAGCCCGGCATGGGCCACACCATTCTGCCCAAAAATCAACAACACTTAATTTATCTGAATCTAAAACTTTTTCCTTGAAGTTTGAATCTGTGAATTCGTTTGCCATATAATTTATTTTTATTTTATTATGTTAGAATAGCAAAAGTACATCCAATAAAATATAAATGATGTTTTGACATATGCACATCATGTTAATTCTACATGTACTTCCAGTTCAACAGCTTGTTGCAGAAATTGAGCCATTTCGTCATTCATTTCAAATCCTTTTTCAATATTATACAGGCTGACTTTTAGTTTTGAAGGCTGATCTGCAAGACAAAATTTTAGGGTAGAATTACCAGGAAAACTTTTAATATTTTTTTCAAAAAAATCTATCATGGTTGGTGTTATACATTTCGGATGCGTATCTATATTTATTTTTTTTGTACAGATTTTTTTCATGGTCTCCAGTAAAGTAATATTGCTTACCTTAAATTCAAAAAGCGAGGCAGCATACCTTTGTTTAAAACAGCCGGTGATGAAGATTGCCGTGCCGGCTTCAAGATAATTGCTAAATTTTACATAGTCATCGCTCCATAAAGTGAGTTCCATTTTGCCAGTATAATCTTCAATAAAAAAAACACCGTATTTATTTCCATTTTTTGAAATTCGATGTTGAGCGCTCGCTACAAGTCCGGCAATTTTAAAAAGCCTTCCGGGGTTGGGGTGTAAATTGACTGCCTCTTTAAATTCATTAAATTCTGTTATCGGTGTGAGGCCATAATATTTTAGCTCGAACTTATAATTGTCAAGCGGATGACCGCTCATAAACATGCCGGTAACTTCTTTTTCATGATCCAGTAATTGAATCAGCGGCCATGGAGAACATTCAGGTAACCTTGGAGGCACTACTTCTGTCATTTGCAAATCGCCAAATAGGGTATTGGAATTACCAGCCAACTGGGATGAATATTGATTGCCAAACCTGATGATCTTTTCGATCCCTGTGGAAGTATCGCCCGGCGGAGTGTGAAAATATTGTGCCCGGTGAATATCACCAAAGCAATCAAAAGCCCCGGCATAGGCAAGGCTTTCAAGCGTTTTTTTATTTACTGATCTTTGATTGGCTCTCTTTATAAGATCGTAAATTGAAGTATAAGCGCCACGCTTTTCCCTTTCTTCGATAAGATAATCAAGGGCGGTTTCACCAACACCTTTCATGCCGCTGAAACCAAAGCGTATCTCCCCTTTTTTATTTACGGCAAAGCCTTTTTGAGATTCATTAATATCAGGACCTAAAACTTTTAAACCCATGCGTTTACATTCTTCCATAAAAAACGTGATCTTCTCTATACCGCCGGCATGATTTAAAACTGCGGCCATATATTCACTTGCATAGTGCGCTTTGAGGTAGGCGGTTTGATAAGCCACCAGCGCATAACAGGTAGAGTGAGATTTATTAAAGGCATATTGTGCAAACGATTCCCAATCCACCCAAATCTTTTCTAACTTTTCTTTTGCGTATCCCTTTGCTGAAGCGCCTTTTATAAATTGCTCTTTCATTTTATCCAAAACGGAGCGCTGCTTTTTACCCATCGCTTTACGTAACACGTCAGCATCACCCTTACTAAACCCGGCGATCTTTTGGGAAAGCAGCATCACCTGTTCCTGATAAACGGTAATGCCATAAGTATCTTTTAATATTTCTTCCATTTCAGGCAGATCATAAATGATCGGCTCCCTGCCATGTTTTCTTTCAATGTAGTTGGGGATATAAGCCATAGGGCCGGGCCTGAAAAGAGCATTCATTGCAATGAGGTCATTGAATGTGTCAGGCTTTAAATCTCTCAGGTATTTTTGCATGCCGGCGCTTTCAAATTGAAAAGTTCCGTTTGTATCTGCACGCTGGTAAAGTTTATAGGTTTTCTCGTCATCAAGCGTGAGCCCGTCAAGATCTATATTAATACCATGATTTTTTTCAATAAGCTGAAGCGCTGTTTTAAGAATGCTTAGTGTTTTTAAACCGAGAAAATCCATTTTTAAAACACCTGCACTTTCAATATTATTTCCATCAATTTGGGTTAGCCACAGGTCAGACTCTTTTGAAATTGCTACAGGAATTAATTCAGTAAGATCTTTAGGGGCAATGATAATTGCGGATGCATGTATGCCTGTATTACGAACTGAACCTTCAAGTATTTCAGCTTCATGAAGCACCTTACTTTGCATATCGGTTCCGTTGTAAATTGATCTTATCTTTTTAATATTTTCAAGATCATCTGAACCCAAAGCATCTTCCTCCAGTGAGCGTTCTCCATTCTTTGCATCCCTCATTAAAAAGGGAGCTTTAAGTACACGTCGTAATGAAGTGCCCGGCCTGTCAGGAATTAATTTTGCCAGAACGTTGCTTTCCGCTAAAGGAAGATCCATTACACGTGCAACATCTTTAATGCTCATTTTAGCAGCCATGGTACCATAAGTGATGATTTGGGCCACCTGGCTCTTTCCATATTTTTCTACTACATAATTCAATACTTTTTGCCTGCCTTCATCATCAAAATCAGTATCAATATCCGGCATTGTTTTGCGGTCAGGATTTAAAAATCTCTCGAACAGTAAATTATATTTTATAGGATCAATATTAGTTATGCCGATACAATAAGCCACCACAGAACCGGCTGCAGAACCACGTCCGGGGCCTACAAACACCCCCATCTTTTTTCCGGCCGTTATAAAATCGCCAACAATTAAAAAGTAACCCGCAAAGCCCATTGTTTTTATAGTGAACAATTCAAAACGAATGCGCTCCTCAATTTCGGGAGTCATCTCTTTATACCTGTCTTTTGCACCTGTCCATGTTAAATGTTCGAGGTATTCATCCTGCGAAGTAAACTCCGCCGGCACAGTAAAGTGAGGCAACAATATATCTCTCTTAAGTTCCAGCAGGTCGATCTTGTCAATTATCTCATTAGTATTATCCAGTGCATGCTCAAGATCATCAAAAATGGTTTGCATCTCTGCTGTTTTCTTTAAAAAGAACTGGTTGTTGGGAAAAGCAAAACGCTTATTCTTAACTGATATGTCATCATCAGCAAATTCACGTGACGCCGGCGTGGATTGTTTTTCGCCGGTATTTATACACAGAAGGATATCATGAGCGTTAAAATCTCTTTCATCTACATAGTGAGAGTCATTGCTGGCAATGATTTTTACATCATATTTTTTTGCAAACTTTAAAAGCACAAGGTTTACTTTATCCTGGTCGGGTATGCCATGCCGCTGCAATTCAACATAATAATCTTTTTGAAAAATATTCAGCCACCATTTAAATTCATTCTCCGCTTCGGCTTCGCTCTTCTTTAAAATAAGCTGGGGAACCAAAGCGCCAAGGCAGCATGTAGTAGCAATAAGGCCCTCATGGTATTTATGGATCAGTTCTTTATCAATACGCGGATATTTTGAATACATGCCTTCTATATATCCGAGTGAGGTAAGCTTTACCAGGTTTTTATAGCCAATATTATTTTTGGCCAACAGTATCTGGTGAAACCTCGGGTCTTTATCATCTTTGCTAAATTGCTTGCGATGCCGGTTTTCAGTGAGATAAAATTCACATCCTACAATGGGCTTTACTTTTAGTGAGCCATCTGCATTAGTATGTGTATAGGCCTGTTTTACGAACTCAAATACACCAAACATATTTCCATGATCAGTAATGGCCAATGCAGGCATATTATCTGAAATGGCTTTGCTGTAAAGGTTTTTGATAGAGGCAGCACCATCTAATAATGAGAACTGGGTATGAACATGGAGGTGAGAAAATTTCATCCGGGCGCTTTTAGCCGGCAAATATCGGTAAAAGCAAAATTGATTTGTTCTTCGTAAATAAGTATTTAAATATTATCTTGTAAAATCTAATTCCTTGTAAAACCCAAATTTATATCTAATAAAAGGCGAGTCTAATCTTCAGTTAACAAGTTAGTTTATGGTTTGCTAACGATACACTAATTTTTAACTTTTGATTATTGTAACGGTTGCTTAATACATTTTTATTGCCTGATGTGTGCAACCGGCTTATTCTCTATTTATTTCTGCTACCTAAGAATTCTTCGTCCGTATAATATCGTACTCTATAGTTTGTATTTTAAACAACATTAAATTTTGCAATTTATATGAGGAGGTTATTTACATTTAGATGTTTGTTGGTGATGATTTTAGGCCTGCTAAATAAAGCCAGTGTTGGACAAGCAATTTTTACAAATCCGATTAATGATGCAAATCCAAGTGCTTCAAATCCCTATATAACGGGTCAGAATTTTGATGGAAATATAGTTGTCTCAGGTATTAGCAGAGGAACAGGACTAACACAATCGGCGGCCGCCAACAGGTATAGCGCCAGTAGTTGGAGCACGGGGCCAATAGATGCGAATGATTATTTTGAATTTACATTAGCTCCCAATAGCGGAATCAGAATTGATTTTGTCAGTTTTATCTATACTGGCCAGGTATCTACGGGTACGCCAAGTTTTTCATTTCGTTCAAGTTTAGATGGTTATACTACAGATATTGGAACCCCAACTGAAACTGGTACATCTATTAGTTTAGCCGCAGCCGCATATCAGGGAATTACTACAGCCATAACATTTAGGTTTTACGCTTTTGGTTTAGCGGCTACAGGCACCACTTACAGTATCAATGATTTCACTTTTAATGGGTTGGTTTCTGCAATTACACCCAAATATTATCGCTCAATTACATCGGGGGATTGGAGTACTGCTTCTACATGGGAATCTTCCACAGATAATACTACCTGGGGTACTGCAACTTTAACTCCCTCATCATCTGACGCACCCATTATTATCCAAAGCCCTAATGTCGTAACAGTTTCCAAAATAATTTCATTAGATGAAACCACTATTGATGGCACTTTACAGGTATTAAGCACAAATTCTTATAATTCTACAATAAATCCCGGACCATCTGCATCGGCGATAACTATTTCATCGGGGGGAAAAATACAGATAGGAGATGGCGCAATTGCTGTTGGCGCAGGTTATGAAATATTCGCTACATCAGCCTTAAATGTTTGGAATACTACATCGGTTTTTGAGTGGAATTCTTCAACACCTTTTGCATTTAACGGGCAAACCTATTTTCCCAATGCGAACACATCAACACTTCCCATTTTTAGGGTAAGTACAAGTCCCTCTGCCACTATCGGAGGTTCAAACATTTCTTCATTAAATGGAATTCTCGACGTTAAAGCAAATATTACCTATGTCGGTGCCGGCGAAAAAACTATTCGTGATGGTATAATGGGAAATTCCATTCTAACCTTTTCTGGCGGTAATTTAGTGTTGAGTTCAACAGTTGCTTTCATAAGTGGTACTGTACAAATAGTTGCCAATGGAAATTTGAAGTTATCAAATGGCGTAACAATCCCTTCCGGGTCAGACATAAAAATTTCAGGATCTGCAAGTATAAATAAAACTTCAGGAAGCTTTTTAGTAAATGGTATTGTTGATGTAGGTAATCTTAATATCTCGAACGCATCAGGGAATATTACTGCAAACGGAACATTGAAAACTTCAAATACAAATGGTCTTTATGCTGGCGGTGCAACTATTGTTTCCGGAACGCTCAATCTTAACGCAGGCTCAACGATTGAATACAATGCCAGCGGGCCGCAGACCGTTCAGGGCCTAACACTACCACCTTACTATAATGTTACCTTTTCAGGAAGTGGAACAAAAACACTGGTAAGTGCCAATAATCCTACAGGTACTATCACGGTATCAGGCTCGGCAATATTTGATGCCGGAAATTCTACCTTTGGAACAACCGGTACAAAGCTCACAATGACAGGTATTTCACGTTACATTACCGGTGGCGCAGCTACAAAACCAGATGCGCAGGGAACTTATACACTTGGTTCCGGCACAACCATAGAATTTGCGCTGGGCTCCGCAACAACTGTACGCCTTGGATCGCCAACAATGTACGCTAACGTAATTGTGAGTGGAACCAATGTTTCAAATGCTTCAAGTGTTACAGGTATTGCATTTCAAGCTGGGGGTAGCTTTACCATAAACGCAAATGCTATTTTCAAATTAGATAATAATACCGGTTTTTCTGGTGGCGCTTCTACGGCAATTAGTAGTACCAATAATCCGGCAATTAATCTTTTGACAGGCAGTACTCTTGAATATAGTGGCGGAACGAATCAAACCGTGACAAATCAAATCCCCTATCAAAACCTCACCATTGCAGGAACCGGTAACAAAACAGCACCGTCAGGAATTCTTACAATGCAAGGCAACCTCACCAAATCGGGGACAAGTTCTTTTATTCATAATTCAGGAACTGTTTTACTCAATGGCACTAATCAAACATTTGCGGGGCTAACCTATAACAATCTAGTTTTATCAAATGGTGGCACTAAAACAACCGCTGGCAGCAGCATCATTATTGATTCCATAAAGGTATCTGCTTCAACAACTCTCGGTATAAGTGCTAATGATTCCATTACGCTTCACTCAGATGTTAACAAAACCGCAAGAGTAGGGCAGGTAGATGGTTCTATTAATTACAATAGCACTGGAAAATTTGTTGTAGAAAGATATATCTCTCCTAAACGTGCCTGGAGATTTTTATCAGTGCCCACCAATAATACGCAAACCATAAAAGAGGCATGGCAGGAGGGAGCTCTTTCCAGTGGATCAAATCCCGTTCCCGGTTATGGTACGCAGATAACCAATAATACCGCAACATGGGCTGCCGACGGGTTTGATTATTATTCACCCAACGGTGCATCGTTAAAAACGTATAATGCAGGCACAAATACATGGGTGGGAATAAGCAATACAAGTAACCCTATCAAAACTTCGGAAGGCCTGATGACCTTTGTAAGAGGAGACAGAACATCGGCAGGTCTGTACGCCGCCCCTGCTGCTACTGTATTGCGTACCAGGGGATCTTTATATACCGGCGATAAAATATATACGGTAAATGCGGGGGAATTCACAAGCATTGGTAATCCCTATGCTTCGCCTTTAGATATGACAAAAATCACAAAAACGGGCGTTGAAGAAAATTTCTATTTATACGATCCTGATGTAAACACCCTGGGTGCTTTTCAGACTTTTTATAAAGGATCAGGAAGTGATAATAATTACTACCCGCTTGTACCTGGCGGAAGTTACACCACATCTCCTTATAACTATATACAAGGCGGATTGGCATTTTTTGTTCGGGGCGATGCTGCAGGCGGCAGCTTAAACATTGCGGAGAACTCAAAGGTAAGTTCGGCCACGGCAGGAAATTTATTGCTGTACAGGCCTCCCTCCCGTGCCCCAAACCAAGGTCAGGTAAATACTAACTTATATGCTATCGAATCTGATGGCAGTTCTACTTTAGTTGATGCTGTTTTGGTACAGGTTGCTGATAATTACAGTAACACTGTGGATAGATATGATGCTAAAAAGATTACCAATATTTCAGAGAATCTTTCTATCAAAACTGATGGCCGGTTACTTGCCGTTGAAAGAAGGGCCGTTATAAATCCGGGAGACACTATTCATTTGAATTTACTGAAAGTGAAAACCAAATCCTATAGGCTTGAATGTAAAATACAGAACCTTGATGCGGCCCTTACCGGTTTTATTGAAGACAGGTATAATGGCAAACGTATTCCACTTAATATTATGGGAACGTCCACATATGATTTTGATGTGGTTGATGTGCCGGCTTCATGGGATCCAAACCGGTTTATTATTGTATTTGCTGAAGCAGTTGGATCCCCATTGGCTGTTACGTTCGCCTCTTTAAAAGCCTATCAGCAAAACACCAGCGTTACAGTAGAATGGAATGTTGATAATGAGAAAAACATAAAGGAATACATAGTAGAGAAGTCTGTTAACGGTCAGCAATTTATCGTTGCAAAAACAATTGCAACAAACAGTACTAACAGGTTGCCGATTAGTTATCAATGGCTCGATGAAAACCCTGCTGCAGGAAGCAACTTCTATCGCATCCGAAGTGTTACTTTAGGTGGTGAAACACAATATAGCGCTATTGTAAAATTGGTAATGGGCAGTGGCACCCCGCAAATACGCGTAACCCCTAATCCTGTAATTGGCAATACTTTTAATCTGCAGTTGACTAACCTCCCTGAAGGCAATTATGATTTTAAGCTGCTCAATAATGCCAGCCGGGTAATGTCATCATTTATCATTAACCATAAACGGGGGAGCAGCAGTGAACCGTTAAAACTAAATAAATCAATACCTGCCGGGATATACTTGTTGAAAATTAACGGACCAGGCGATTATGAATCTGTGCTTAAGATTTCCAAACAATAGGATGTGGTTATTGCCAGGGTTAATGAAGATTATTGCTCAATCGATTGAATATTCAGATTCAAAAGGCAGATAATTCCAATTTTTTGCCGGATTTCAGGTTTTGCCGGGCTTTGGCAATATTAGAATTTTTAGCTTAATTTGCAGGTAATTTGACAATAAAAATCGTAAGATTTACTTTACACATTTAATACACAATTCATTTCGCAACTTATCAATCTTCACATCAACCTTTGGAACCTGACAGTAAAGTATTCGTGTACAGTAAAATAATATAAATTCGTTAGCGCCAGATGCAAAAACTTCAGCTTGCCTATAAATCTATTTTCAGGATGTTCGGTTTTTTCTTGCTTGTTTCTTATTTAAGTTCTTTTTTAGTTTCATGTGTCTCCTCAAAAAAAAATGTTTTATACTTTGAAAATCTGCCGAAGGATACCATCCTGTATAATCTTGTTACTAAAGATTTTGAGATTAAGATCAGGAAGGGAGATGTGATTAACATAGCTGTGACCAGCTTAAGTACTGAAGCGTCTTTGGTTTTTAATTCTCCCCAGGTTGCGGCAGGTGGTGCAAATTCAGGTTCCGGTTATATGGTAGACCTTGATGGAAATGTTCTTTATCCCAAATTAGGCGTTATTCATGTGGAAGGAATGAGCCCTACAGAGTTAAGGGATCGCTTATTGAAAGACCTTCTTCCCTATTTGAAAGACCCTGCCATCACTGTTACTTTTGTAAACCATAAAATAGTGATTATCGGGGAAGTTAACCAGGTTTTAATGATGCCAAACGAAAGTATGACCATACTTGAGGCTATAAGCCAGAGTGGTGGCGTACCGCTCACCGCCAGAAAAGACAATATTTTAGTGATTAGGGAAAACGGAGCTGATAAGCAATTTAAAAGATTGAATTTAAATAACAGTTCTATTTTTACCTCTCCGTTTTACTATTTAAAACCCAATGATATTCTTTATGTGGAACCCGATCTGGCACAAAAAGGTGCCGGGAAAACCCAGCAAATTGTAGGGTATATTACAGCAGGGATTTCTTTGATATTTATTATTGCAGACCGGATTATAAAATAATTACCTGAATCACATAGTACATGGAGGAAGAACAATTTTTTAAGGAGAAGCCGGAAAGTAATCTTTTCAAACAAGTAATATATAAGTATCTACCTTTTTGGCCTTTGTTCGTTATTACAGTTTCGATTTCTCTTTTTGTATCGCTAATAAATCTCCGGTCACAAATCCCCATATTTGTTGCGCAGGCAACAGTGTTGCTTAAAGATCCCAATAAAGGCAGTGGCGATTCCAAAGTACTGGATGCACTAAATATTTTTAGTGAAAAAAAGATCGTGGAAAATGAGATCATGGTGATGCGTTCCTCTGATATTAATCAACAGGTAGCAAGGGAACTTGAACTTTATGCGGCAGTTTATAATAAGGGAAATGTAAGGGTAGAAGAGTTATATAAAGAGAATTCGCCAGTTCAATTTAAGGCACTTAATGAAGCCACGCTAAATTCCTATGCTTTGTATTTTTTTACTATGGATTGGGTAAAGAAAAAAGTTTTAATTGATAATAAATCAGTAAGTTTTGATTCTATAGTATTGCTGGATAATAATTATTACAAAATATTTGTAAATAAAGCCTACAATACCGCCGCTACAGGTAAAAATTTTTATGTTCAGTTTTTGCCCGTTGCAGCAGCCGCAGGCAATATCATTGGGTCAATTAGTGCCAACCCGCTTTCGGCAGTTTCTACCATCATTAACGTACAAATGCAAACGCCCGTTGCACAAAAAGGGCAGGATATACTCACCAAATTATTTGAAATCTACAACCGAAAGGCTATTGAAGATAAAAACCAGATCGCTTTAAGAACACTCAATTTTGTGGAGGACCGGCTAAGGACTGTAATGTCTCAATTAGATAGTGTTGAAAGAAATATTGCCAGCTATAAATCAAGGGAGTCTATTGTGGATATGGGAACCCAGGCCTCTTCCTATTTTAACAATGTAACTGGGCTTGATAAGAGAAATGGCGAACTTGACCTTCAGTTGAGTATGTTAAAGGATATTAATAGTTATATCCATAATAAAGGAGGCA
>JBDSFG010000133.1:0-4142 GCA_039919615.1 Ginsengibacter sp.
ATGCATAATCACATTCACCTAAAATGGCAGGCTATGAATGATTTTACCCCTTCAGCAATTCAAGGATCATTTATGAAATACGCAGCGCAACAAATTAAGCGATCATTAATAAAAAATGATCCGTCTAGTTTTGAAAATTTAAAGTAAATAAATATGATTATGACTACCAGATATGGACGAGCGAACCTTTAGGCGTGGAGTTGATTATTAAATCCATGTTCATTCAAAACCTGAATACATACATTACAATCCTGTAACTGCAGGTTTATGCAGTGTGCCTGAGGACTATTATTTTTCTTCCGTTAAATTTTATTATAATGGAACTGATCATTTTAAAATACTTACTCGTTATTTAGGAAACTAAAAATTGCCTTCCTTATAATCAGCCGTTGGTCAGAGACCAGACGGCGGCTCTCAAAATAGTAGTGTTAGATGTGATGATACACGAGCACCAACATGGGGCAAAAACGCTTGATGAGAAAGGAATCAACTTATATTGATTAAAGCTATTTTATCTTTTTACAAACATCATTCTTACCTGCAAAATGTGAAATCAATTGAACAACATTTCGTGATGCATCTTTTATAAATTCAATTCTTGCATCAACAACTTTAAGCCAGAAGTTATTTTCATTTTCTGCGAACAAAGGAGACTTTGGCAGATTGCCTGCAGGTGCTGCTATTTGCAAACTATGATTTTCCAACGTAACAAAAGCATGATGTTGTTTATCAAATTCATATTCACCCACGTATTTTTTCAAAATAGCATCAGGCAATGTTATTTCAGCATGTGTATGCATTAACTCATAAGACTTATTAAAAAGAATTGCAGAAAGACTGGCGTTAATTTCAGTTAATCCCTCATCATACCAGCCTTCATTATTTAATAATATAATAGTTGCATCTTCACCAGGATAATAAGAGAAATAAGCCATAAAGCCCGGCAAGCCGCCACTATGCATAATATATTTTTTCCCGTGTAACGAATCAATAAACCATCCATAACCATAATGCTCCAAATGCGGCGTTAGTGCAGCCTTCCATGAATCTGCAGAAATGATTTCTTTATTAACAACAGCTCTTGCCCATTTATACATATCGCCGGTTGTGCTCCATATAGCGCCGGCGGCATAACTGACTGTTGAATCCCATCTATCTGCACTGGCAACTACCTGCTCAGTTGCATTTAATTTTTTATAGCCTGTTGTAATGTTTGTATCAGCTGAATGTTTAAAATCAAATAATGAATGCGTCATTTGCAGCGGCGTAAAAATGATGTCTCTTACATTTTGCTCATACGGTTTTCCCGTAACTTTTTCAATGATTAATCCAAGCAGGTAATAACCTGAATTATCATAACTGAATTTTGTTCCGGGTTTAAAATCCAGGTCATGTTTAAACATAATATCAAGCACTAACTGTTTATCTACAGGATTACAAACTATTTCTGAATCTTCTTCATCAATATCATCTGTATAATTATGAATGCCTGATGAGTGCGTTAGCAAGTTCTCTAATGTTATCTTATCAGCATCTTTAAATTCAGGAAAATATTTGCTGAGTTTATCATTTACAGAAAGCTTTCCTTCTTCCTGCAGTTTTAAAATTACTGTTGAAGTAAATTGTTTTGTAACGGAACCGATTTGAAATATTCCATTTGTATCATTTAAAATATTTCTTGCAACATCTTTAAATCCATAGGCTTTCTGCAATAAAATTTTTCCGTGCTGTGCAATTAACGCAGAGCCATTGAATTTATAAAATTTGTTTGCTGATGTTAGGTATTCATCAAGCTTAAAAGTAAGTGAATCTGGCTGTGCTTTTAAAGTAAAAAAGGTTGTCGTAAAAATGATGATGAGTAGAATACTTTTATTCTTTTTCATTTATTTTATTAATAAGATTATAAAAAGCTTCCCAGGCTGCTTTGCCATCTATTTGTTGAGCAATAGTTGGAATGAAATAGTAATCCGGAATTACGCCGCGGTCTTTATCACCACCGCTTGTGGCAAATTTGCAATACACAATAGAAGTATGTGCATTGATTTTTGAATTGGGTAAAGTGAGGTCGAGCCCGTTTGTTGTGCCACCGCCAACATAACAGCCTGCCGTTTCATTACCAATGATTGTTGCCAGGTGATGGCTCTTTGCATTACCGGCAAATGAGGAAGCTGCGGAAGATGTGCCGCCATTCACATAAATAAATACACGACCATGAAAGCCATTGGGCTGCGGATTAAAAGTCTTTAATTCCAGTGAATATTTTGTTAGTGCTTTTGCATAAATTTTGCCATCTGTTACCGTATCAATAAAAGCATATTTATTTTCCTTAATGTCTGCAGGAAGATTACTGATGTTAAAAAAACTGTCGTCATCATTTATAAGATATTCACTTTCAATAAATCGTGTTGGGGTATCAATTAAATAACTCAGTAACTGGCACGCATATTCTTCATCTCCGCCGCCGTTGTAACTAACATCAATTATAAGCGTAGCCGGTTTTTCTTTTTGAATCTGCGAAAAAAAATTATCATAAAGTTTAAACAACTTTTCCCTGTTTCCGCCGAAATCAGTTACAGTAATCTTAGCTATGCTTTTATCTTTTATAAATTCAAGGCGGCAAGGATTCTTTTTTAATTTTCTATACTTTTTATCCTGTTCAAGAATCACTTTGTTAGCCGGATTAGCTAATGCAAGTTTTTTGTTTTCAGCAAGCGTTAAATTATTATCAAAGTGAAGTGAAAGTGTTTGTCCCTGTGCATTTTTAAATTCAATATCATAAGCATCCGGCTGTTCAATAAACGTATAATACCAGAGATTGAAAGAAAGATTTGACATCGCAACTTCTTTGCTTGACTCTATGTTCCCATCTGATACCAGGTATTTAAAAATCACATGCTCAATACTGTCAACCGGGTAATGATTGATGGTGAGAATCTCATCACCCAAATGAATGGTTGTATCTGTAGTGCGGTTAACTCCCATGTAAGCTTTGCCTTCTCTAAAAAATAACTGGAAAGGAATTAATTTCCACTGTACAGCACGTTGCCTGTAATCGCCGCCATAAGGATTACAATAGGTGTGTTCGCATTTTACTTCAGCAATTAGGTAAGCGATGATTTTATAAAATTCAAAGAAAGTTTTTGGCTGATTTAGCAAAGCATACAGGCTGTCCATTTTATATTGCATTTCTTCTTTGGTGTGATGCATATACAAACCCGGATGCGTTTTCTCCAAAGCATTGCGCAGGTAATCAAAATCCTGCTGCATTTGCGCAGGCTGAAAAATTCTTGCATCAGCGCTATTCTGCGCCTTTGTTTCAATGAAAGAAAATAGTTGCAGCAAAGTGAAGAAAAGAAGGAAAGTTTTTTTCAAGAAATAGTTTTTAATAAGACACAAATTTCCTTCGCATCAAACCAAAAAAATAAAATAACACTGCTCAAAATCGTGATTTGAGTAATGTTTTGGAAGAAAATGAGCAATGATTATTGTACTTGTAATGCAGCATTGCGAAATTCAGAAGGAGACATCCCGGTTATCTGCTTAAATGTTCTCTGAAAAGTTGCCAGGGAATTGAAACCACATTCCAATGCAATGCCTGCAATGGTAAAATTTTCCATTTCGGGTTGCAGTATTTTTTGTTTGAAACATTCAACGCGGTATTCGTTTATAAATTCATTAAAACTTTTATCCAAATGCTGGTTAAGCACAGCAGAAATTATTTTTTGCGTGATGGCAGTGTGTTCAGCCAGCATATTTAAATTCAGATTTGGATTGAGGTATAACTTTTCACTATCCATTACTTTCTTTAATGAAGAAATGGTGTGCTGAATTATTGCAGCAGACAATGTTGAATTAACTGTGCCTGGTTTTTTTATGGTAATATTATCACCTTGCGATACAGCATAACCTTTTATGCCGAGCCAGTAAATCATGATGGCGAGCGGAATATAAATTGGATACCAATCAACCGCATCTAAAAGTTTATTAGAATATTTTGGAATAACATATGGAATCAAAAAGATAAACCACAAAACCTGGAATACTGAGAACACCCGGATGAATTGTTGCAACCATTTAAAATTATTTGTTTGCCCGTTTAATGACCCGTTATGTTTTGCTTTGAAAGCTTTCAGATATTTTGC
>JBDSFG010000164.1:0-5065 GCA_039919615.1 Ginsengibacter sp.
TTATTCGAAGATTTTGGAGATGTAATGTTAAGCGGAAATGGAGGAACCGGTTATATACGGGTTGACTGGTTTACGCCGGATGGTTTAGATACATGGGGCGATGGCAGATTAACAATTCTAGGAACCGATGGCTTTATTGAAGTAAGAAAAAATACAGATATCGCCTCAGAACATAAGGGCGGAAATCATCTTTATATGGCAAACAAAAAAGAGATGACTCACATTGATTGTAATAACGAAGAACTACCTTTCGGTCCTTTATTAGTCGATGATGTTTTAAACAGAACCGAAACTGCTATGTCGCAAAAGCATTGCTTTCTGGCTACCGAATTAGCATTAATAGCACAAAAAAAGGCCAAAATACTTAGTTTAAAAAAATAGCACTGCGCATATTCTGAGTGATTTACATGAAAAAGGGCGGTCATTCTATCACCCCCCATTTGCCTGGTTATATAATAGCAGGCAATTAAGATTAAAAATAAAATCAATACTAAATGGCTAATGTTAGATTATCATCCTGCACTATCCTGAAAACATTAAACAGGAATTTAGACCTGGTATAGAAAGCGAGAGGACTTATATAAGTTACAATTGCCTTATCCTGGCATTCCGGTAAAATACTTCGGCAAATTCCGATTGCAGCAATAGTCGTCCGCCTGTTACACTTGCATTATTCCCCCTATTTACAACTACTCCGTTTACAATATGAACACAGGTTCCGTTGTAGGAGATTATTTCAACAGAATTCCATTCTCCGTTAGGTTTTTCGCCATCGTTCTGCTTTATCATCCGGGTATGATTTGCAGGCTTATTAGTACTATCATTTACTGTTATTGTAGAAAAACCTAACAACCAAAAATCACCGACGTCTCCTTCCTGTATCTGGCATTCAATTGATTTGGGCCAGATAGAATCCGGCTCATTATCGGGGATATTATAGCATATGCCGGCATCACGTTTTAATTTTTCATGGGGCGGCCATTTTTTCTCTCCCCATTTAAATTCAACCACAAAATGATAATTATTGAAGGGTTGTTTTGTTCTTATGTATCCCAGTTCCCTGCCGCTTACATGAAGCACTGTATCTTCCAATAAAAAATTATGCTCCGGATCTGTATCTGGATCTCTGCCGGTAAGAAATATATTCCAGCCATCAAGATTTTTACCATTCATTAAAGTTTTATATTCCTCCTGTTCTGTTACAGGCTTTATATTTTTTACCAGGAAAACATAGTCATTGTAATCACCATTGAGTGCTTCTTCAAAACATACAAGGTAATTACCGGCTATAAGTTTTCCCCAATGATCTTTAACAGGATAAACTCTTGACGCATGTGATGCATTGGCGGGGAATAACAAAATATTCCAGCTATCATCAGTATAAGAGGAATGAGTGGGGCTCGTGTTATATAAACCGAACACAGCTTCACCCGGATCAAATGATGTAGTGCCTGAATCTAACGAAGGGAATAAAGTGGATTGTTCAGGAAGTGTTTTTGTTTTGCTTAAAACCCCTACCTGGTGTTGTTGCGGGCCACTTTTAGAATTTGTATAATAGCCAAACGGTAGCTGAAAATCAGGTGAGAAGCGGGCAACAGGAATTATTTCCACTTTTCCTTTTTCTGCTTTGCGAAAATATGCCGCTTTAATTTCTTCGCCTTGTAATTCCGGCTTTTCATGGTTCGCTAAAGAACTCCACCCATTATCAACGTGATAGCCTAATATTTCAAAAATCGTTTTTAAAGAAGCCTCATTGTCTCCTTCCACTCCCTTTAACGACAGGCCCCGCAAATCTATTTCTGCTAATAATTTTCCTGCAGAACCGGTGACTTGTAATTTTGCCTTTGCTATGCCAATAAAATCTTTTGCAGGCGCAAATACAATTGATAAATTTAATTTCTTTTTACCTGTAATTTGTTTTAGAAAAGAAGAATCTAATTTAAAGCTTCCTGATTTTTCTCCCGTAACAAGCAAATTGATTTTTTCCCTTCGCTTTTTTTTAGAGAAGGCTATGGTTTCCGGTTTACTCTCTGTTCCTTTTACTGCTGAAAAAATAATTTCATTTTTATTTACACGCAAAGAGTTTTGCTGTGCTGTTGCAGTGTGCACAGCAAATAATATTGATAAAAGTAATACCACTTTCAGAGAAAAATATTTTGCCATTAGTTATATTTTGCTTTATACGTCTTAGGTTATTTTAAAAATAAATGAGGATGAAGTCATATACCTTCCACCCTGGGAAGCTGTAAATAAATAAGAAGGTTTATCATTTTGAAAAAGGATTTGCGGCCTCTCAAAGCGTCCATATTTTTTTAAGTACGAAGGCGGTGGAGGTTGCTTTATATATTTATCAGCGCCGTAATAAGCAATTTTAGGTTCGCTCCACTGAATACCGTTTTTTGATTGCATGATAATACCTGCTTCATGATTATAGAAGCCCATATCCCGGGCAATCATTTTAAATTTATTTTTTTCCATCCAAACAAAGGCATCTTCAAACTGCCGGTTACTTCCTTTTGAGGAAAAATCTATTATAGGGTTTCCATTGTATTTTATATAGGAACCTTCTAAGCTTTTCGCTATTGCCAATCCATATTTGCGGTTTCCTCTTATCAGGGGGTCAGTGGAAGTTTCATATTCTTTTGTATTCCACGATTTATAATACAACCAGTATTCGCCATCATCACGTTTTATGAATGCCGGGTTTGTAGTACAATGATCATCCCATGCACCAGTTGTACCGGCTTCCAGCAAAGCCTTGTCTGGCCTGTGCCATGGGCCATTTAACGAATGTGAAAATGCAAGTCCGATGCGCTTGGTATTTGTTTTACCATTTGAATTACCCATGTAAAAAAGGCAATATCTGTCATCTACCTTTTTTATTAAAGGATTATGACAGGTAGTTGCATCAAAGTATCCAGGCCGTGGCGAGAGTACTACGTCCAGGACTGAAAATGGTTGTTCAGCATCATCCGAAATTGCATGGACTATCTCACTTCCATTTATCCATCCGCCCATGCCTTTTTTTGCATCCCATCTTGAAAAAAACACATGAATTTTTCCATCATCAGCTTGTATGGGGCTATTGCACCATACATAATAGCCTTCCATTTCCAATGCCCTGCCCACGGGTTTTAATTGCTTTGCAAAAGGAGATTCATCAGAATAGAAAAAAGGACCTGTTACCGAAGAAGGCAGGCAGGTCCCGGCAGATAAAACTGATAGCTGAGAAATAAAATTTCTCCTGCGTATGCGGTTCAATAACCTGGATTTTGGACATACAAGCCCGGCGCAGCATCCAGTTGAGATTGGGGAACCGGATAAATAATTTGATTTGCTGTAACCTGGTTCATCTTTTTTAAGGTAGCATCTTCAACTGCTATCCAGGCATTCATGGTGGTTATCAGGTTACCGCTTCTCTGCAGGTCAAACCATCGTGAACCCTCATTGGCAAACTCCCTTCGGCGTTCGTCAAACAACTGAGGTAAGGTAACATTGCTGGTTGGAGTGATGCCTGCCCTTACTTGTACCTGGTTAACTATAGCGTCAACATCAGCCTGGGTACCAGCAGCGCCATGTAAAATACACTCTGCTTTAAGCATCAATACATCAGTATATCTAACGGCTATAAAATTGATGCCCCAATCAAAACGGCTTGTTGGTATTTTGGTGGTATCCAGGTATTTTCTAAGAAACGGATTTGGATCAGAAATACCGGTATAGGTAAAAGGGGTAGTATGGATAGTTGGTGATTTACGTGCATCACTGGCAGCATAACTAGTTAGCAGATTCATTGACGCGGAAGGTGCGCCAAGAGCACCATTAGCCGGAGTGTTACCGGCAGGAAATGAATTGAAATAATTTTGAGGAGCCAGAATCCAGGGGTATGTGGCTCCTAAAACAGGACTTTGACCTGTGAGATACATTATATCGAATACTGCCTCTTTATTAGCAGCAGGATTTTGGTTGCCGTAAGAAAAAATGTTTGTAAAGCTGGGGTTGAAAACAAAAAGGGTACTATTGATAATATCCTGTAATAAAGGCAGGGCAAGCGCCCATTCATTTAATCCCAGGCCAGGGCCTTCAATCCCGTAGGTAGGTCCGGAACGGGTCATATAAACTTTTGCAAGTATTGCCTCCGCAGCATATTTGGTTGCTCTGCCCACATCGGTCCCTGAATAGGCAGGAAAAGTACCGGCAAAAGTTGCGGGTAAATTTGATACTGCAAATTTTAGATCTTCAATAATAAATGTATAAACATCAGCTACCGGACTGCGGCCAATACTATTTGCATCGCTTGCTGATACGGCATGATCAATTATTGGCAACTTACCAAAGTACTTCACCAAATCGAAGTAAAAGAATGCACGTAAAAACCTGGCTTCTGCAGTTAATCTTGTTGCTAAAGCCGGCGAGCCAATATTGTCACCATTATTTATTATTTGTTCAAGTAAAGTGTTCGATTTGAATATCCCGTTAAAGTCAGTCCTCCAGGCTTCTTCAACATAAACGTTGGGAGCAATGCCCGGTGCAAAATTACTAATAGGATCATGGTCTCTGGCAACATCATTATTAGACGGATAAATGTTATCTGACCGTACCTCAGAGAGAAAAAGGTGCCTGTCAGGGTAGCCTCTTAATGAATTATAAATTGCATTAATACCTTGTAAAAAATCGCTTGGCTGTTTATAAAACGTGGCGGTTGTGGCCGTTGAAATAGGTACCTGATTTAAATCTTTTTTGCATGATGCAAATATTGCAACTGTTATTATTAAAAATGATATTTTTTTCATGTTATTTAATTAGGGTAATTAAAAGGTAATATTTAATCCGAATATCAATGATTTCGCCAGCGGAACAGCTCCATAATCCCCTGCTTCAGGGTAAGCGCCGTTAGAGCTTATACCGGTGTTGGTTGCTTCGGGATTTAAACCATTTACATATTTATCATGGCCGAAAAAGTTTTCCAAAGTAAGATAGAGTCTTGCACCTTGTACTGAGGTCGTTTTTACTATCCCTTTCAAATTGTACCCCAAAGTGATATTTCTTACACGTATATAATCTG
>JBDSFG010000170.1:0-12120 GCA_039919615.1 Ginsengibacter sp.
ATGGTTAGTGTTATCCACATAAAATAGTGAATTCCAAAAGAAAAAAAGAACCAAAAAAAGAAAAGTAATAGTAGTAGTAATAATATGTTCAATAATGAGAATACAAATCTAAAGGACACCCGCCAGGTAAGAGGGGACCTAATAAAAGGACTATATTTACTTCTGTTTACTGAATGCTCCTATTGGTCCTGATTTAATTTAAGATGAAAATTTTTCCGTTTGATCACCTTTATTTGAGTATCTATTTTTTTAACAACGTCCGATCCTGAATTGTTTTGGAGCGGATATAAATCTCAATTTATGTTAGTAATTGCACAACACACCAACATCACTGACCCGACAGCTTTCTGGGCAAAAGCACAATCTGTTGTAGGGGCTACGCCTGCCGGTACCAGCGTTCTGTCTGTTTTTCCATCCCAGGATGGTAAAACCGGCACCTGTATATGGGAAGCGGGGAGTGCTGCTGAACTTCAACAATTCCTTGATGTAGCTTCAGAAGGTCTTGCAACAAATTTTTGTTATGAAGTAAATGAAGCGGCTGCAATTGGATTGCCTGAAAGAAAAAAAGAAGCAACACTTAACTGATCCTTTTATGTTTTTGCATTTTAAGAGCTGCTATGCGGCTCTTTTTATTTGTACACATACATACGTTATTGTGTGCGGAGCAACAACTATCGAAGTGTTTTTTTATTTGCCGAACACTACGGATAGGGAGGCAATCCTAATTCTTTTTTATCCCATTAGGTTTTCATTTCCATAAAGAACAATGAACAATTAATAAGTAAGCGGAATGAAACCCCAATGCGTGCTGAGTCTTAGAATTAAAATAATGTTCTCTTTTAAATTTTGCAGAATGGCTGTAAAATAGCAACGCATCATTTTACCAAGAAGGACCTGTCAGATATTTTGAGCCAAAACACTTTAAAGATTTGTAAATTGAGTTTATGATAATCTAAAGTCTATTGTGCATCGGGGTTTCACATAAACATTTTTGTGATAATTAATGCTGTGAAAACCCCATAGGACGTAACTTATATATTCATAAATTCCTTCTTATATTCTGTTGGCTTTTTTAAGGTAGTTTCCTTAAACTGCTTATTGAAATTGGAAAGCGTGTTAAAGCCGCAGTCATAACATACTTCCGCTACCGAGGCATCAGTTTCAGTCAACATTTCACATGCATGTTTTATTCTTATTTCTGTCACAAAGCGTGAAAACGGTTTGTTATTTTTCATTGTAAAATAACGACAGAATGAAGTGGGTGTCATGTGGAGCAGTTTGGCAATTTCTTCCAGGGAAACCCGCTTCCGGAAATTTTTAAAAACATACTCATACACTTTATTCAACCTTTCTGTTTCGTGCTGATTAAAACTATTGTCAAAAGTTTTAGAAGAAATGTAATGATACTCTTTAGTAGCCGCCAATATTTCTAAAATATGGAGTAAGTGAATAACGCTTTGAATACCCTTCATGTGTACCAGCTCTTTCATCAGATCAATTACTTCCCTTTTTTTTGTTCCGTAAAATTCCAACCCCCTCATTGATTTAGAAAACAGTTTTTTTATTGAAAGCATTTCTTCTTTTTCCAGTATGTGGTCGCCCAAAAAGTTTTCATTCAGATATATAACAATGCCATCTGTTTTATAATCAATATTCTTTTCAAAATATACTTCATCATTACGCCAGAGATGAGGTAAATGCGGACCAGTAAATACTAATTCTTCAGGCTTAAAAGCTTTAATACTGTCACCGATAAAGCGGGTACCCGTGCCTTCCATCACTACAAAAAGCTGGTATTCAGAATGGGCATGCCATACTGTATCGAAATGCTTTTCCTCCAAATGTTTAACAACAAATATTTGGGAAGAAGGAATGCCGGATTTGTACAAGGCGGTTTTCAAAACCTTTTAATTGTCGTTGAAACTGCAAATTATAAAGATTTTATGACAACATACAGTCAGGTTTTGATAAAATTCTAATAGGCTTTTTAAATGGATTTCCTGAAATTCGTTATGTCTTCTCTAACGATTCAATTATTTTGCTATGATGAAAAAGAAGCTTCTAACTCTTTTTGTTACTGTTTTGATAGCCGTTATATTTACTGCTGCTATTACAAAAAAATCTCCCGAAAATCCTCCCCGCAGACTTGAAATTTTATTCCTCGGGCATAAAAACAACCGCACCCATAATTCGGAGAGGCTGGCAGATATATTCACTAAAGAGTATTTTAAGAGCGGCATTAATATCAGCTTTACTACAAACCCCGACGACCTGAACGAAAAGAACCTGGAACATTATGACGGTCTTATTGTTTATGCGAATTACGATACCATAAGCGCCCCGCAGGAAAAAGCATTACTGAATTTTGTACGTGGAGGCAAAGGTTTTATTCCTTTGCACTCGGCATCTTTTTGTTTCCGCAATTCAGCCGAAGTGGTTGAAATGATTGGTGGGCAATTCAAGAGCCATAAGTATGATTCTTTTCCTGCAGTTATTACTAAACCGGATCATCCGGTAATGAAAGGCATTTCATCTTTTGTTACTAAAGATGAAACATACGTACATGATAAAATCTCAAAAAACATAGAAGTGCTTTCCGAAAGAGTGGAAGGTGATCATCATGAACCCTATACCTGGGTACGACCTTATGGACAGGGAAGAGTATTTTATACAGCCTATGGGCACGATGAAAATACCTTCACTAACCAGGGCTTTTTAGATTTGGTTCGTAATGGTATTTTATGGGCAGTAGGTGATAAAGCAAAAGAAAATCTTGCATTTCACCCGGCAACTCCAAAATATTTTGAAGGCCCGGTTCCTAATTATGAACACACTGATCCTGCACCAAAAGTTCAGGAAGCATTAACCCCTGAGCAATCCATGTCTTTAATACAGGTACCCGTGGAGTTCCAATTACAATTGTTTGCTTCCGAGCCTGAGATAGTTAATCCTATTTACATTAACTGGGATGAAAAAGGAAGGCTGTGGGTTATTGAAACCGTGGATTACCCTAATGAAATAAAAAATGATGATATAGGTGATGACCGTATTAAAATTCTGGAAGATACCAACGGTGATGGTAAGGCGGATAAGGTGACCATTTTTGCAGATAAATTAAATATTCCTACAAGTTTTGTTTTTTCTAATGGCGGCATCATTGTAAGCGAGTCTCCGTCTTTTTTGTTTTTAAAAGATACAGACGGAGATGATAAAGCAGATGTAAGGCAAAATGTTTTACCCGGCTGGGGTAAGGAGGATACCCATGCGCAAGCGTCTAACCTTCGCTATGGCCTGGATAATAAGATATGGGGTGTAGTTGGTTATTCCGGGTACAATGGCAAGCAGGGAAAAGATTCTATTCATATAAGAAACGGGGTTTACAAATTTGATCCGGGCACAAAAAAATTAGAGTACTTATCCAATACAAGTAACAATACCTGGGGTCTCGGTTTTTCCGAGGAAAATGATGTATTTATTTCCACTGCTAATAATACACACACTGCATTTTTTGGAATGCCAAAAAGATATTTCGATAAAGCAAAAATAAATGAAACAGGTGTTGAAAAATTAGACGCTCACTATGCCATGCATGTGGCTACAAAAAACCTGCGCCAGGTTGATGTTCATGGAGGGTTTACTGCTGCAGCGGGCCACAGTCTCTATACAGCCCGGGTGTTTCCAAAAGAATATTGGAACCGTATTGCTTTTGTAACCGAACCAACAGGCAGGCTCATTCATCGTGTTATACTACAACAAAATGGCTCGGGGTTTAAAGAAGATGGCGATGGCTGGAACATGCTGGTAAGTGCCGATGAATGGGCAGCGCCCATTCAGGCAGAAGTAGGACCTGATGGAGCATTATGGATAACTGATTGGTATGATTTCATCATTCAGCATAATCCAACACCAAGCGTGGAATCTGCAGGTATAAATGCAGAGAAAGGGAAAGGCAATGCCTATATTAATCCTTTAAGGGATCACGAACGGGGAAGAATTTATCGGCTGGCATACAAAGACAATGATCAAAAAAATACCCTGCAGTTAGACAAGAATGATGTAAATGGTTTAGTGAATGCTCTTTCCAACACCAATATGTTTTGGCGTACAACAGCACAAAGACTATTGGTTGAAAAAGGCGATAAATCTGTTTTGCCGGCTTTGTATAAATTGGTACAAAACACAACCGCAGATGAAATAGGAATAAATGCACCTGCAGTTCATGCGTTGTGGACGATGCATGGATTAAAAGCATTAGATGGTATCAACCAGGAGGCTTTGAGTGTAGCTTTGAAAGCCCTTTACAATCCGGTGGCTGGTGTACGCCGTGCAGCTATAGAAGTATTGCCTAAAAACAATGCTACTTTCCTGGATATACAAAGAGCAAAATTGTTTGACGACAAAGATTTGAGAGTAAGATTAGCTGCGGTATTGGCAACCACTGATATGAAGCCTTCTGCAGAACTGGGAAATATATTGTTAACAATGGCTGAAAAAGAAGAAAACATAAATGATACATGGATACGGCATGCGTTAATCATTGCGGGTAAACTAAACCAGAATTTTTTTAGAATTGCATTAAAGAAAAAGGGGCTAAATGATAATCCTTCATTGCTGGAGGCATCGCTGGCACAACGCCTGGCATTTGGTTCCAGACTGAATGCAATGCCTTTGAAAAGATTGCCGAGGCAACAAGTAGAAACAGAAAATCCTGACATAGTAAACAGCGAACTTCTTATTTCGGGAGTTATCGAAAAAGCCACAAGAGGGCCAGGTGCAGCCCCTGCGCCCAATCGAGCACCTGTAGTAAATCCATCTAACCCACCTCCGCCATATACCGGTTTAGTAGTAGCGCATGGAAATAAAACAGAAGGCTATGGTTTGTATCTTATGGATGATAAAATGTATTTCACCATTAACCAGCGTGGCAAGTCGTACCAGGTTGTTACTACACAACCACTACCGGCAAAATTTTCCTTTAAAGCCGGCTTGCAAAAAGATGGAACTATGCAGTTGTTAATTGATAATAAAAACGCAGGTTCTGTCAAAGCTCCTGGCTTGTTTAAAAGCAGCCTTGATGTTCCTTTGAGAGTAGCAGTAGATCCACGAACAGGGGGTGATAAAATTGCAGACTATCCGGATTCTGTTTTTTTCCTTCGTGGCAGTAATCTTACCAATGCAAAACTGGAAACACTGGAAGGCATTGCTCCTGTCGTAGCAACAACAGCAAAAATTGATAAGGTTATTATTCTGAAAGTTTTGAGGGATGTAATGAAATACGATAAACAACTCCTTACTGCAAAAACAGGAACTACTATACAGATTGTATTGCAAAACCCGGATTTTATGCAGCACAATTTTGTATTGATAAAACCTAATACACTGGAAAAAGTAGGAGCTGCCGCAGATAAGTTAGCGCAGGATCCCAACGGTACAAAAATGCAGTACGTGCCTAAAATACCGGAGGTTATAAAAGCTACACCTTTGATAAATCCGGCTGGAAAATATACGCTCACAATTAAGTTACCTGATGTGCCCGGAGATTATCCTTATATATGCACTTTCCCCGGGCACTGGCGCATAATGAATGGCATTTTAAGGGTAACGAGAGCAGCACCAAAATCTGTTGCAGGAGCAAAATAAAGGAAAGTTAGCCTGAGGCAACAAGTTTATTAAACGCTTAAATTTATTCAGCATGGCTTTAGATGTTACATTTGGAGTAAGTTCATGGTTGTGGACATCGCCTTTTACCACGGCGTCCATCCACGGGTTATTTTCTAAAATTGCAAAAATCGGTTTCGATGTAGTGGAAATTGCGGTAGAGGATCCTTCTCTCATAGACATTAAGGAAGTAAAAAAAGCACTGGATTTGTATAACTTAAAAGCAAACATTTGCGGCGCTTTTGGTCCGTCAAGAGATTTTACCCATGAAGAAGTTAGTTTTCATAAAAACAGTTTTTCCTATATAGAATCCTGTCTTGATTTTTGCACAGAAGTAAGCACCGGATTTTTTGGTGGCCCTATGTACTCGTCAGTAGGTAAAGCAAGAATGTTATCGCCTGAAAAACGCAAAGTTGAGTGGGACAGGGCTGTAAAAAATTTGCGTATTGTATGCGATATGGCAGCAAAACGCGGATTGCAAATTGCCTTAGAGCCTTTAAATCGTTTTGAATCGGATCTTATTAATACAGTTGACGATGTATTGCGTTTAGTAAATGATATCAGTCACCCCGCAGCCAAAATTATGCTGGATGGGTTTCATATGAGCATTGAAGAAAGAGATATTGAAAAAGCAATTATCGCCGCAGGTGATAAATTAATCCACCTCCAGGTTTCAGAAAATTACCGCGGTACTCCCGGTACAGGGCAAACACCCTGGAGTGCATATAAAAAAGGATTGGAAGCAATTAAATATAATGGCACCATCACCATAGAAAGTTTTACACCAGAAAATAAAGAGCTCGCCGGTGCAGTTTGTTTCTGGCATCCAATGGCAGAAAGCCAGGATGATTTTGCCAGGGATGGATTGCAGTTTTTAAAACAGTGGGCGGGTGAAAAAAATATTATACAACACCAAACAATTCTAAAATCTTTTGTAAATGACGGAAAATAAAATCAATATCGCCATTGCAGGCCTCGGCTTCGGAGCGGAGTTTATTCCTATTTATCAGCTACACCCCAATGCAAATATGTATGCTATCTGCCAGCGAAATGCAGAAAAGTTAAACCAGATTGGCGATGAGTTTAAAATAGAGAAGAGATATACTGATTATGATGAATTATTGAAAGATCCGGACGTTGATGCAGTACATATAAATACACCAATACCTGATCACGCAAGCCAATCAATAAAAGCACTAAGGGCGGGTAAACATGTAGCTTGCACAGTGCCTATGGCTACTACGGTAGAAGAGTGCAAACAAATTGTAGAACTGGTAAAGGAAACCGGCCTTACATACATGATGATGGAAACTGTGGTATATGCCCGTGAGTTCCTTTTCATGAAAGAGCTTTATGAAAAAGGAGAGCTGGGCAAAATACAATTTCTAAAAGCAAGTCATCAGCAGGATATGGATGGATGGCCCAATTACTGGCCTGGTCTTCCGCCAATGCATTATGCCACCCATTGTGTAGGGCCTGTACTGGCATTAACAAAAGGAGAAGCAGAATATGTTTCCTGCTTTGGGTCAGGTACAATAAGAAAAGAATTGCAGGCGCATTATAATTCTCCTTTTGCAGTAGAAAGTGCGCATATTAAATTCAGGAATTCTGACTTAAGCGCTTATGTATATCGCTCCCTCTTTGATACAGCACGTCAGTATAGAGAAAGCTTTGAAGTTTATGGTTCAAAAAAATCGGTTGAATGGCCGTTAATTGAAGGAAAGCCGTTAGTGATTCATACGGCTAAAAAATCAGAATCGGAAATTCCTGAAGAAGTTCATTCTCCTGACTATGCACATTTATTACCCGGGCCTATACAGCGTTTTACAACAAAAGGGGTTTATGATACAGATGACCATCAGCATCTTTCTTTTATTCAAGGCGCAGGACACGGAGGTTCGCACCCTCATTTGGTGCATGAATTTATTAGCGCCTTATCAAACCACAGAGCGCCGTTTCCAAATGCGCATCAATCTGCCAACATAACTTGCGTAGGTATATTGGCACATGAGTCTGCATTGCAAGGCGGAAAACAGATCTATTTGCCCGAGTTTACTTTTAACTCCGGGGCAGGCAAAAAATAAAAATCACAAAATGCTATTTAATATTTTTACTCCAGGTAGACGACAGGCGCAAAGCATTTGTAAGAGGAATAAAAAAATGCGCCACCGATATTTGCGGCCGTTACATTGATCCGCCCAACACTACAGACTTTGCGATATTGTTTCTGCCATTTGAAAGCCTGTATGCCGAAGTGCTGCGTACACCCGGCCTGTTCGAAAGCATACGCACAGAATGTAAAATAAATATTGCGGGCCCCACAACCCTCTCCGCATTTTTAAGCAGTTTATCCCGCATGTTTGCGGGAGGCTTTCGCATCCCGAATATTCGGGACTATAGAAAAGCGCAGCAGCGAAGTATGGCAATTATTAAGCGCCGTAAAAACAGAATTTGGCAACTACAGCGGCATGCTGCAAAAAGCGCAGAACAATATACAGACCGGCCTCAACCAACTGGAAGACGTAGTAGGCAAGCGAATCCCGAAACTTCGGGACCTTACAAAAACGCCTGAAAGATGTAGACACACTAACCGACGAACAGGTAAACACCATCCTCCCCGAACTAACCAATGGAGAAATGTTAGGTGATGATGAAGAGTAGATAATTTGGTTACCGGCTGAAGACCATTGGGCATCATCGTTGTGTCACTCACTTCGAGGTTCGGTTCTTTGGGCGGCTTTTATTGAAGCGGATTAAGAAAATGTAAACGAAATAAGTATGAATCCTGAAGAAGAATTTACAAAAAAAGTATTGGGTGGCATCTATTTGCCTAATAAATCTGACTTTAACTTTGAGGTTTATGATTGGCTACAAAAGAATGTGGAAAGCTTATTTACTTCTGGTTTGTTAGACTTTAAAAATAAAGAGCCGCATTTTTACTTTATACAATCTTATGACATTAATGGAAGTTGTGATGATGATGAAGAATACTGTTATATTGGGTTAACAAAAGGTCTAATTAACTTCAGCACTTTCTTTATGAATAACATTCTTAAAGAACAAAGTTTTTTAAGCGACATGATTGTACAAGAAAAGGAACATGAACAGCCAAAAATAATAAAGAGCGTTCAGTTCAAAAGCTGGAACACTTTTTCAGATGAAAATTTTCTATCAGAGCAAGATTCTAACAAGCCGAAAAATGCAGTTCGTGCTGAATTAGCTGACAGTTTAAATAAATACTTTCTCCTCTTTTATTTCATGCATGAAGTTGGTCATTTAAATCAAGATCGAAAAAAACTTTCAGAGATGAAAGAACAATGCTCAAATGACATTGAAAAAAATATTATTCAACAAGTAAAAGAAATGGATTCAGATTTATATGCCGTAAATCGCTTTTTAGAACATCTTTTCAATACATTTCATAACAAACATAATTTAATTGACAATGCTTATTCTTCTTTGTACAAAACTGAAACCGATCTTTTACGATATGCCTTACTAATTATCCACTTCACGTTTTATATGTTTCCACAAAATGATGAAAAAGGACTTTCAAAAAATACACACCCGAATCCTATTCTTAGATTATTCTATGTGTCAACTTTAATGCTTAATAATTCAATCGAAAATAATTTGCTTAATAGAGATAACTGGGAAACGTGCAGAAGAAGATCGATACAAGATTTTAAGTATATCATTAAAAAAGTTTTTCCAAATGAAGACATCAAAAAATCCTTTGGTTCAATTACCCCAGATGAATTAACGAGTACTTATAGATTAATCCGAAACGAAGCAAGCAAACCAAAATACAAAGGGCTATTAAATGGAACCTACGAAGAAATTTCTGATCAATTTTAAGCGTTGGTACGGTGGGTTTAGGAAATAATCGAGTGCTAGCGGTAATTATATTATATTTAAAGATGCCTCAATTTAAAAACCATTTATTAACTCTCTTTATACTTTCACTTTGTATTCCATTAAAGGCACAAACACTTTTCAAAACACCATCTGGAGCAAAATATCATTTAGCGTCGTGTAGGATGGTAAAGAATGTATCAGAAGAAATCACATTTAACCAAGCAAAACAATTAGGTCTGCAACCGTGTAAGATTTGTAATCCAGAAAACATTTATGCACTAAATGCGCCGGTTATTCATAAAGCACAAGGCGAAAGTACAATAACAGTACAATGCAAGGGGATAACAAAGGCAGGTACACGATGTAAGCATATGACAAGTATTGCTAACGGTTATTGTTTCCAACATCAGCCAAAATAAAACCATGACTAAAAAATTTATTATACTATCCTTAGTTGCTGCTTTAATTGGGATTACAGCTATAATTATTTTATATCAAAAAAATGTAAAAAGCCGGAAAGAGATTTCATCGCTTAAATCCAAGATTGGTGATTTAGAAGATGACTTATCAAAAGCGCAAGAAGAAGTAGCAGACCTTGAAAACAAAGTATCAGATCTCGAAGACAACGTTTCAGATATTGAAGACAGATCATCAGAAGTAAAACAATTTGACAATAGTGGCGGTGTTAGGCATGGTTTATCAAGTAATTCAGCAACTCCCTCCTATACAGGCAAAGTTTTAAAAACGCAAATAGATGGAGACTTTGAAGGTTGGGAAGGTGAAACCATTTTTAAAATGACTAATGGTACTATTTGGCAACAATCTTCTTATGCATATACCTATCATTATTCGTTTATGCCTGAAGTTATTATTTACAAGAAGGATGGTACATATTATATGAAGGTCGAGGATGTAGATGATGAAATTGCAGTTGAACAAATAAAATAATTTTGTATTCATAGCATCAGGTAATTATCATTAAATTATAATCAATAAAATTTATCACTATGAAAAATAATCTTTTTGAGAAATTTTACAGAGCAACTATTGCTTTATCATTGTTGGTTTTTGCTTGTGGATTTTTTATTTATTCTATAAATAGTAATAAAGTTTTTGCTGGCGATAAAAAAAGTGTGCAAGACAACAGAACTTGCGTAGGTGGAGTTATTGACAAGCTTGGTAACATATCTACAATTTGGTCAGACGGAACTGTTAAATGAAATCACGTCCCCACTGTTGAAGCAACCCTTCCCGCTTGTGCCTTTTTATAAAAGTAGTTGTAGATTTTCCAGCCAGAGTGGGTGTTCGTTTAATTCATTTGACTTAAATGAAATTGATAGTCTAAATCGTTCAAAGCTTTGAGCAATGCATTAAATCTCGATTTATCCTCTTCTATATTTGATTACACCCGGCCGTTGATTATGTCCATAAGTCGAGCTTGCGCCATCATAAGTTCCGCTTCTTTCTCCTTCAGGGTCATTTTTGCCTCGGTGGGTGTTCCCTTTCTTTCGTGAGCCAATCCACTTAACCTTCAAGAGCCGCCGTCTGGTCTCCGACCAACGGCAAACCAGCACAGGGCAACAACCATAAATTTTATAGATTCTTCCCGTAAGTTGGAAGCAGAATGCACCCGTAACATAGAATTATGGTGGTTGCTGCACCAGTTAATGCCAGGCTATCATACCATTGCCGACTTTCGTAAAGACAATGCGGTTGCTTTTAAAAAGGCTTTCAAAATTTTTGTTTCATTTTTAAAAGGAGAAGATATGCTGTCTGCAGAAATGATAGCAATAGACGGAACAAAAATCAGGGCACAGAATAATAAGAAGAATAATTTTAATGAAGCAGGCCTTGCCAAACATGTAGCATATATTGAAAATAAAACACAGGAATACCTTGCCCTATTAGATGAGTATGATGCCATAGAAGATAAGCAGGCAAAGGCATTAAAGCAACAGGAAGTGATACAGAAGATAGCAATACTTAAAGAACGCAAACAAAAATATGAACAGTTTACAGAGATACTAAATAATAGTGATGATAAGCAAATCAGCACTACCGATCCACAAAGCCGCTCACTACCAGTTAAAGAAGGCATCACCAATGTATGTTATAATATACAAACTGTGGCGGACAGTAAGCACAGTCTCATTGTTGAGTTTGAAACCATTAATGAAGGCGACCAGGGCCAGTTAAGCAACATGGCCTGCAAAGCAAAGCAGATACTTGAAGTAGAACAAATAACTGCACTGGCAGATAAGGGGTATCATACCGGCAAACAATTGCAGGAATGCAGACAGGAACATATCACTACCATTGTGGCTTACCCAGACCGGAGCAGCAGGGCAGCACAAAAGCAAACAGAAAGCGGCTTGCCTGCACAAAACTTTGCTGTAATTGCATTACAAAAAAGAGTGTTTTCCCGCTCTAATATTCGGGTAATGTTTGTAAATAAACAATCCATTAACTATGATCATACTAAGGATACCACCAGGCCTTTATATTCCCAATACAACCGTAACCTCGGGCTTGAATATAATCTTGCCTCATCTACTAATAAATGGACAGGCAAAGCGATGCTGGTAAAATCTTTCAGTCCCGGTA
>JBDSFG010000171.1:0-9463 GCA_039919615.1 Ginsengibacter sp.
TCCAATTTTATAACCGCGCCATTTATAGCCATTGATAACACAATTGCTAAAAGCAACAGCAAAACTACGCTTACCATTTTGTAGAATAACCATAACAGAATTACTACCGTTGCAGCTAAAAAAATAGCTTTGGCAAGCTGGGTATACAAATTATTCATTTTACGGTTTTCCAAAGTAGAAGTTTAAAATTAGTATAAGTATTTTTCATTCGGGAAACGACGTATTCCAATAAAGTATAAAGTTATAATTTATACATTCCGCTCGCCAAAGTATTTTGTTTTAAAATACAATATTGTTTATTTCTGTATTGCCTTAACACGTCGGTCGATGGGGTGAGAGGCTTTAAATTGATCCTGATCTTTAAAGATTCTTATTTTTAGATATTACAAATGCATATCATGAAAAAAACAGCGGGTCGTAATGCGAATATTCAGGAAAACCTATTCTTTAATTCTCTCAACAGGTTTGAACTATTATCTATTGCCACAAAAGAAGGTATTTGGGAGTATGATTTTAAAACCCGACAATCGTATTACAATTTAGGGATGACAGATCTGTTTGGTTATTCCCAATCTGAAATGGAAGATAACAATACCTGGTGGCGCAGTAATATTCACCCGCAGGAAAAAGATGATATTATCGGAGAGTTGGATGAATTGCTTTTGGGGGAAAAAACAGTTTGGTGGGGACAGTACAAATTTTTATGTAAAAGCGGTGAGTATAGAAAAGTTCTTGATCGTTTATTTGTTGTAAGAGATAAAGAAAATAAGCCCTTGAAGCTTATTGGTACCATGCAGGATCTTACCGAACTGGATGCTTTGCAACTCCAGGTTCAAAATTTGAAAATTCAACATCGCAGGGCTATGGTAAAGGCCATTATTAATTCTGAAGAAAATGAACGAAAAGATATTAGTGAAGAGTTGCATGAAAATATAAACCAGGTTTTAGCTACAGTTAATTTGAAGATTGCAAATGTAAAGCATAGTATAAAAGGTGATGAAGAAAAAGGGTTAAATGAAGTGCAGGAATTGCTTCATTATTCAATTAAAGAAATCCGGTCTATTGCGAGACGCCTCTCCCCGCTTACTTTAGAAGCGCTTGGATTACAAACATCCTTGGAAGAATTGTCAGATATTCTTAAAACAAAAAAAGGTATTGATTATTCTATAAGTGTGGATGAAGATGTTTCAAAGAAGACTGATTCCAGCATTATGAGGTTATTATATCGTATTGCTCAATTGCAGATAATTAATATTGAAAAACATTCTGATGCAAAAAATATTTGTATAAAAATAATACCGTTTAGAGAACACATTAGCATGACCATTTACGACGATGGTACAGGAATAAATCTTAAAAGCCTGAAATACGGACGTGGGTTTTCTTTTATAGAAGAAAGAGTTGAAGCTTTTGAGGGAAGTTTTACCCTGAAAAGTGCGGAAGGTGAAAATGGATTTATATTAATTGTGACTATCTGATAAGACACTGATGCAAATTTTAATTGTCAATCAGGTTATCTTTTTCTACACATAAAAAAACCATTTTGCATGCCTGGCTGATTCCAGCACTTATTTCATTGCCAAAAAAAATAGTACTACGTTATTAGTTAACTTCACCCCATTTCCATTAATTGAAACAGACAGACTGGTTTAAGAAAAGTTCAGTAAAATGATGTTAACGAAATCTTCCTTCTGCGCTCAGATGAAAAAGGGTTGAAATATTTAGGCAAGGCACCAGCGTTTACAACAGAGGAAGCATCATGATGGATTCAGCAAATAAATAACCTCGTAACAAATAATAATCGCATTAAATGGGCAATAACACTAAATACCATTCAACATTAATTGGTACCATTTGTTTTTGGAATATAAACAAAGAACACTACAGATCAGAAATTGGCTATGCGCTTCATCCGGGTTACCAGGGCAAAGGAATAATGCAGCAAGCCCTGATAGCAGTTTTAGATTATGGATTTAAAACAATGAAATTACATTCTATAGAAGCGAATGTAAACCCCTGTAATATATCTTCTATAAACCTTTTAGAGCGAAACAATTTTATAAGAGAAGGTTATTTTAAAGAAAATTTTTGTTACGATGGCAAATTTTCTGATTCGGCTATTTATTCATTGATTGCTCCTAAATAAACAAGTGTTGGTTTACCAGGGGGGTAAAATTAGTTGTCTAAAAATAATACCGACTTGTTTCATACATATAATAAACCTATCCTCGCATCCTTTCAAGCTGTCAACAACGTTTTCTCAATTTTTACGTATATATAAATAAAATCTGTCCAACTTTAAAATCCTTTCATATAACTGAATTAAATTTTATCTTTAAGAATATAAAATGGTAACGTGCAGTATTTTAAAGCGAGGTATAAAAAGGAAAGACGTTTTTGGAGTTTTCTGTTGCCAATGTTAACATATATCATTAGCTTCTCCTGGTGTATAACAGGCAATGCACAAGACTGTCCGCCAAACATTGATTTTGAGACCGGAACCTTTGACGGGTGGACCACCTACGCAGGATTTACTTATGCAGGTGTGGATGAAAATGTGATTTCACTTTCGCCTTCGGGGGTTGCGCCCACCCATCACACTATGTATTCTGCAAATACCGGGGAGTTAGATCCTTATGGACGGTTCCCTGTGAGTTGCCCTAATGGCAGCGGGCACTCCATTAAACTAGGCTCTACTACAGCCGGTGGAGAAGCAGAGGGAGCATCATATGAATTTACTATTCCGCCAAACGAAAATTCTTATTCGCTTGTCTATCATTATGCGGTTGTATTTCAATCTCCCAATCACCGGCAGAATGAACAGCCAAGAATGGAAATTGAGGTAACAAATGTTACCGACAATACTGTTATAACTTGCGCTTCTTTTACTTTTGTTGCAGTAGGTTCTTTGCCTGGGTTCCAGGTATCAGGTTTATCAGATACTATAGCGGTGTTATATAAAAACTGGTCAGCGGTCTCTGTTGACTTATCAGGTAATGCCGGTAAAAAAATCAGGCTCTTCTTTAAAACTGCTGATTGCACTTTTAGAAGACACTTCGGATATGCGTATGTTGATGTGGACTCTGAGTGTAGCGGTAATTTTGTTGGGGCAACTTATTGCCCTGATGATTCTGTTGTAAATATAACGGCACCCTATGGCTACCAGAGCTATACGTGGTACAATAATGCACTAACTAATATTCTCGGTAATGAACAAGTTCTCAGGTTATCACCACCTCCTGTTTCAGGTACCATTGTGGCTGTAAAATTAGAGCCTTTTGATGGCTACGGATGCCCGAATACCTTATTTGCACATTTAAAAAACACTTTAGTAGTGAATGCAAACGCTGGTAGAGATACCACGTCGTGTAATCTCAAGCCGGTGCCCATCGGGGGCATTGCCAAGGGTGGTTTAGTATATAAATGGAACCCCGTCAATGGGCTTAGTGATGCTGGTATATCCAATCCGGTAGCCATGCCCGGTATAACAACTACTTACGTTGTAACAACCAATAATAGCGGTGGCGGCTGCCTTACCAGGGATACTGTAGTCGTCAGGGCTTCTGCAATTGATACTTCATTTCAATTGCTGGGTAAGCCTGCTTTTTGTGCTGGTTATGGGGATAGTGCCGTATTAATTATTCAGCCTGCTCAAAATATTCAATGGTTTAAGGACGGCATACCAGTTAACGGGCAGCACCAAACAAGCTACCGTGTTACATCAGCAGGTACTTATTATGCGCTGCTTAATGATGGTACAAGTTGCAGCGTTGTTACAAAAAAACAAGCCATAGTCATTGAAAAAGCAAGGCCCGGAATTACTTATCCGATGGAATATGCCGTTATTAATTTGCCTCTTGTTTTGGAGGCAAGAGACATTGGTGAAAGTGTTTTATGGAAACCAGGAACAAATTTAAGCACTCCCACAAGCTTTACACCTATATTCAAAGGTGTGACGCAGCAATTGTACACGATAGAAATAAAAACTAGTGCAGGGTGCTTAACTGTAGATACCCAATTGGTAAAAACAGTTAAAAGTGTTGAGATATACGTGCCTAATGCTTTTACTCCAAATAGAGATGACATGAATGATTTTTTGCGGCCAATATTAAGGGGGGTCAAAGAGATTCGCTATTTCCGGATATTTAACCGGTCAGGACGGATGCTTTATGAAACAAAAACGGGTCAGCCTGGATGGGATGGCACTTTTAAAGGGGTACCGCAATTAACACAGGCAGTGGTATGGGTGTTAGCGTGCGTTGGCTTAGATGATGTTTTATACACACAAAAAGGCACAAGTGTTTTATTACGATAAGTATGGGGAAATGATTAGTTTTTTGCTTCTGCCTATTTATCAAAATCGTTATATTTATATATAGTATCTAAATGGGCGCCCGGCTCCATTTCATAAATGAGATTAATCAACCCATCCGAAAGACTGTAAACCCATCCATGCAAATGAGGCCTGCTAGCCTCACTCCATGCTTTTTGAATTATAGAGGTTTTCGCAAGGTTTATTACCTGCTCTTTTATTGTTATCTCTATAAGCTTATTTAACCTGGATTCTCCTTCTGTTACACTATCTACCTGTGCCCTGTGCAGGCGATAAATATCTTTTATATTTCTCAGCCACATATTTAGCACCTGCTTATAATCGCTATTAGTTAATGCGGCCTGTACCCCCCCGCAGCCATAATGACCGCAAACAATTACATGTTTGACCTTGAGTACTTCCACGGCATATTGTAATGCACTCAACATATTTACATCGGTATTTACTACAAGGTTGGCAACATTGCGATGCACAAAAATTTCACCTGGCTGCGTGCCGGTAATTTCATTTGCGGAAACACGACTATCACTGCAACCTATCCAAAAAAATTCTGGTGTTTGCAAATGTTCTAATCTCGAAAAAAAATTAGGATCTTTTTCCACTTTTTCTTTTGCCCATGCTTTGTTTTCGAGTAATAATTTTTGATACGACGTCATTATTTTTAAATTTAGCGCTTCATCCGTCACATTTATTTTGCTGCAGCAATCTCAATGTTTCAGGATATTTTTAAAACGGTTGAATTTGCCAACCTTTATACTAATTCTTCAAATGTTTTTAGTTATATGGCGAATTCTTTGCCATGCAAAATAACAATCACAGCTTTCATCTTCCGAAAGTAAAATAAAATTATAAGACAGGCTTTTTTCAGAGATATTGTTTTTTTATGATGACCTCAGCAGAATTTAGGTTTTGTGTTATTATCGCATTGATGAATATTAGTAATAAGAGATAATTGTATTTTTAATTTATATATATTTATAAAAATCCCGACCAACGCTTTTTGGTAAGCGAAATGACTGTATAAATTTTTAATATGCCACGTAAGTTTTCAAGAGAAACTATTTATTTTATTTTCTTTATTTTTCTTCTACTTAATTTAATAGCGGACAGATATACAAACATCTATCCTTCTTTGGTTTTTCCTTCTTTTGCACGGGCGCCTTTAATTAACAATGAGGCACACTATCGTGTAACTGAACTTTTTGGGGTAACCGCGGATGGAAAGACAGTTAAGTTAAATGAAGACTCCGTTTTTTATGAGATAGATTATAGGTATTCCCGTTATATATTGGGAACAATTTTAAAACGGGTGAATAACAAAAAAGATGTTAAGGGGTCTTTGTATATTAAAAACTATTTTAAAACTCACCTTGACTCTGTGTACAATACAGGCTTTAAAGGAGTATTTATTATAAGGGGCGAAAGAACATATTATTTAAAAACGGGAAAGCTTGGAAATGAAATAGCTGATCAACACGCTTCATACATCCCGTTAAACTGATACTTATGAATTTGAAGATAATTGATTTTAAAAGTTATTATTTTAATCCAAAAATATTAGGGTTATTCAGGGTTATATATTGTATCAATGTCATGATTTTTGTTGGGCTGCCTTGCTTTAACTGGTTGGGCAGTAACTTAAATTATTTTTTCAGCCCGCCGCTTGTAAGCCTTTCTTATTTAACAGGAGGTTTTCCAAACAGAACATTTTTTGTGTTGCTTACACTTACAAATGTTATTCTATTTACGCTGATGTTTTTAGGTATTTGGTGTAAATGGACATCTTTACTTTTTACCCTTGTAAGCATTATAGGTCATACTTTCTGGTATTCTTTTGGTAAAATTGATCACACACTACTATGGATAATCACCCCTGCATTTTTAGGGCTTGCCGGCTGGGGAAGTTTTTTTACTGTTAATAAGCGTGAGGGTAAAACTGTTGATCCTGATACAAGTGAATTGATAATGAGTTTACTGGCCTTATCTATAGCTCTGAGCATGTTCACTTCCGGGGTTCAAAAAATACAAGGTGGTTGGTGGAAATGGGGTTCTGAGGCAGTAAGGTATAATTTTATTGAAAATTATATATTAAATGATAAAAGACGCCTTCTTGCAGATTTTTTCTTCAGCATTAAAAGTCATTTGGTTTGGAAATTTTTTGATTATTCAACTCTTGTATTAGAAATTGGTTTTCTTTTCAGTGCAGTGAACAGGAGGTCTTTCCAATTCTTTTTATTTTGTGGCGTAGTATTTCATATCATAGTATTGCTGATGTTTAATATACGATTTTACTCAAATTTATTAGTCTACCTTTTGTTTATAGATTGGCCTTCAATCGCTCGTACATTTAAAATAACTTATAACACTTTATCTCAAAAAAGATATACGAAAGCTTTGTATGTATTTTTTTTCTTAGGAATTACCCTGAACGTTTATTGGATATATTCTATAATATTTAAAGAGCCTGTATTTTTTCTGCCCGGCATTATTGATATAATAGTGGGCAGCACTAAAATTCAGGTTCCTTCTGATTTCTCTTTGCAATTGTTGTTTTGTTTAGCAACTATTATTGTAGTTTTTTCTCTTGTATTATATTTAAAAAACAGATCGTCCAAACGTTCTATTCAAAGAGTATGATATTACTGAGAATGAATAATCAGGTTCTAAAATTATTTTTGAGGAACAGCAGACAAGCTTTGCTAAAATACTATAGCAATTTTTTAAGGATTAAAGATTTCCCAGCGCTCTTTTAAAAATATCTTTAAGCGCTCTTTTTGCTGCATAATAACCGCACATTCCATGTACACCTGCGCCAGGCGGAGTTGATGAAGAGCAAATGTATATCCCTTTTTCAGATGTCCTGTAAGGAGAAAATCTAAGTGCTGGTCTTGTAAATAACTGACCGGCATCTATTACGCCTCCATTAATATCTCCGCCAATATAATTGCTGTTATAATCTTCCAGGTCAGCGGTATTCATTGTATGCCTGGCTAATATGCAATCTTTAAACCCAGGGGCAAAGCGTTCAATCTGATTTTCAATTGCATTGATCATGGATACTTTAGAACCATTAGGAACATGGCAATAACCCCATGCAGTATGCCTGCCTTCAGGAGCACGGGTTTTATCGAACATACTTTGTTGTGAAAGAAGGACGAACGGTTTTTCCGGATGTCCTCCATTCCAGGTAATTTGTTCACCGTAAGCAATTTCTTCAAGCGTATTTCCTAAATGCACAGTGGCAGCTTCACTACATTCTTTTGATAAAAACGGAATGGGCTCATTAAGCGCCCAATCTATCTTGTAAACCCCAAGCCCATAGCGGTACCTGTTTAACTGCCATTTATAAAGCGGTGACATTTTATGTCCGGCTATTTGAAGTAATTGTTTTGGTGTAGTATCAAATAATATACAATGTGAAGACGGTAGTTGTTCAAGTGAAGTAACATTAAAGTTTGTTTCAATCGTTCCACCCAAAGATTTAAAATAATCTCCCAGGGCATTTGCAATTTGTTGCGAACCCCCCTTTGGTATTGGCCATCCGCGGGTGTGCCCAACTATTAAAAGAACCAAACCTATTGCCGAGGTAGTTAAGTTAGACAAAGGTTGGATAGAATGTGCAGCCATACCCGCCCATAGGCCCCTCGCTTTTTCATACTTAAAATGCCGGGCAATTTGTAAAGCCGAAGGAATCGCCTTCAAACCAAATTTAGCCATAGCCAAAGGATGGGCTGGAAAAGTTAAAGGCCCCAATACATCTTTAGAGATGTCAGGCCAGTTTTCTATTAAAGGAGTAATAAATTTTTGATAGCTTTCACTGTCGTTCATAAGAGAAGCCGCAGTTTCTTCTACTGAGTTTTTTAAGACAGCCGCAGTTGAATTTATAAAAGGATGAGCCGCTGATACAGGCGTATAAATATATTCTAATCCATACTCTGATAAAGGCAGTGTTTTTAAAAATGGCGAATCCGCTGCAAGCGGATGAATTGCAGAGCATATATCATGCTTAAATCCTGGTAAGGTTAATTCCGCTGTTCTTAAACCGCCGCCAATAGTGGATTTAGCTTCTGCTAATAAAACAGAAAGACCAGCTTTTTGTAAAACAACGGCAGCAGATAAGCCATTAGGCCCTGATCCGATTACAACAGCGTCATAGTCTTTTTTTACCATTATGTGCCAATAGATTTAAACCGTTAAAATTTAAGATTGTTAGATTAGCAGGAAGCCGTTGCATACTGTTTTCAAAGATAGTTATAACTATGAAGTATATTTTATTGGTTCTGCTGCCGGGTAGTTATAAATTGTATTTGGGTTGATTTCATTTTAAACGATAAACCATAATAAAAACTTGTTTTACGAAATGGCCCAATGCAAAGATTTTTTTAGAAAATTTCTGAGAATGTTTTATATAATATTGTTCTTTATGGTTTTTTACTTTTGCATGATTACATGAAAAAATCCTATTTACTTTTACCATGAATACAATTGCAGCAAAACTCGAAATGATGGTTGAGAAATATCTTTCTCAATTGAATGCTCTTTCTGATGATGAATTTATTTATAAACCTTCTCCTGAAAAATGGAGTAAGAAAGAAATAATTGGTCATTTAATTGATTCTGCACAAAATAATATTCGCCGCTTTATTGTTGCTCAATACGAGTTAAACCCTGCAATAGCTTATAACCAGGATGAATGGGTTGCTATTAATGATTACCAGCACCAGTCGTTAGAACAGCTTATTCAGCTTTGGTATTTAATCAATAAACAAATAGTTACCGTCTTAAAAAATACATCAAATGAAATGGCACAACGAACATGCGATGCCGGGCAAATACAAACTATTGAGTGGCTGGCATCAGACTATATAAAACATCTTACACATCATCTTCACCAGGTACTTAACCTAAAGCCCGTCGCTTATCCATAAAACAATGGGAATTATTGCAATAAAAATTTAACCTGGTATCGAGGAGCAGACTTGAACTGCCGACCTTCCCATCTTCCTGGCGGGTGTCCTTTAGATTTGTATTCTCATTATTGAACATATTATTACTACTACTATTACTTTTCTTTTTTTGGTTCTTTTTTTCTTTTGGAATTCACTATTTTATGTGGATAACACTAACCAT
>JBDSFG010000206.1:0-7000 GCA_039919615.1 Ginsengibacter sp.
ACAAAAGTAAAGGCGCCATTATCGGAGGTGTAGTAGGAGCTGGCACAGGCTACGCCATCGGACACAAGAAAAAATACCATAAAAGAGTTTACAAAAGAAAATAGTTTTTAGCAACAAAGCCACCCGAAGGTGGCCAGGATTGCTACTTTAATAACAATGTCAATTTGTTTTTATCTGCGCTTTATTGCAATGTTCTTTTGTCCATCGCTGGTTCCTGGAATGAGTAATGTACTTTATCGCTGGTGTTAATAGAACAATCGCTTTTGCAGCATTATCATAATACGGCAATTCATTTTCTACAAATTATTGCGCTCCTAACTGTTGAAGAAACTTTTCGGAATTTGCCTTTACATTAGCCGGCGGGTTCATACTTAATGATTTTTTAAAACTTATTATAGCATTCTTTTTATCTCCATTGGTAACGTATGCTTCGCCAAGACTATCCCATGAATTAGCGCTCTTTGGATAACGTTGCGTGTTAAGTATAAATATTTCAATCGCTTTATCATGTTTGCCCTGATTCAGCAATTGGTATCCGTACAAATTAAGCTCATTTTCGCTGGCTGTGGCAAGCGCTTCATTTGTGATCTTTTCTGCTTCACTGGTTTTCCCCATTTCATTAAGAATACCAGCTTTTATACTGACGGTAGAAAATTTATTGTTTTGGGCTATTGCTTTGTCTATCCAGGTAAGGGCGTCATTATAATTTATCTTGTTTTGCAATGCATAATTTGCCGCACTTGCATATCCCTGCCAGCTAAATCCAACGGGTCCTTTCAATTCCTGTTTAGCATTATCCATTACAATACTATCAACAGCAAACTCAATTTTAACAGGGAGTTGTTTCTTTTCCCAGTTAAGATCCAACTCCGCAGCGTTCTTAGAAACATTTGTAAAATCATAAGTGAGCAACTCTGTTTCGGAGATGGTGCGTAATTGTATTTTTGCTCTTAACAGATCCTGTTTAGGATCGTAAAAAAAACTTCCCCACGACCGGCTGTCTTTTGACAAAATCACTTCCCCGGTATTATCCTTGTTAATCACGAAAAATAAGCCATAATCACCAGCAGGAACGGGTTGCCCCTCTAATTTGGCCGGATGGGAAAAAGTTATAACAGTATTTTCATTAGCTCCGGCACGCCACGGGGCGGAGTTGCCTGTACCAAATTGTTGTACATTCCAGCCAAAAGGTACAATGGTTCCCCATATTTCACGCCCTTTTACGGAAGGCCTGGAATATTTTAGACTTACGGTAGATATTCCAATTGTCTGTGAAACAGCTGCTGCGGGGCTGGGAATTCGCGGAGTTGTAATTGCCGGTTGAGCAAGGCTGGTAATTGCCGTTAGTATAAATGCGCACGCCAGCATTTTTTTAACGGCAAACATTGTTCGTTTCATACATCTGTTTTTAAATGATTAAAATATTTAAGAGTAAATTACGATTAGCTGAAAGCAGACTGGATCATTATTATGCAAACGGTTCCAATGAGGGGCAAAAGGTGGCTTGTATAAGACTGAAAAGCAAGACTATAAAATGGGTGAATTATGAGTGATTAAAAGACGTTTTAAAATAAACCAAATAGCTTCGTATCAATCTGGTGTATTATTTTGCCAAGGTCTTCTTCGTTTTCAGAAAACTTATTAATATCTGCATTTATTATTAATAAAGGTCCTTCTTTATAACTGCTGATCCATTTGTTATAAAACTCATTAAGTTTTTTTAAATAATCAAGCCGTATATTTTCTTCATATTCTCTGCCTCTTTTTTGTATTTGGGCAACCAGCGTAGGCACAGAAGCATTTAAATATATAAGCAGGTCCGGAGGCTTTATCATACTTTTAAGCGTTTCAAAAAACGTAAAGTAGTTATCAAAATCCCTTTTTGTCATAAGGCCCATATCATGCAAATTGGGAGCAAAAATATTAGCATCTTCGTAAATCGTTCTGTCTTGTATAACAGTTTCAGTGCCATTTTGAATTTCAAGTAATTGCTTTAAGCGGCTGTTTAAAAAATATACCTGGAGGTTAAAACTCCACCTTGGCATATCCTCATAAAAATCATTTAAATAAGGGTTATGCTCTACATCTTCAAAATGAGGTATCCATTTATAATTCTTGCTTAACAATTCAGTTAAAGTAGTTTTGCCTGCACCAATGTTTCCTGCTACTGCAATATGTTTTGGTTTTTTGTTTTTAGCCATAATTGAATTTTCGGGTGCAGATGAAGAATGAATTTAGAGACTTGACTTATGTAAATCTAAAGTCTAAATTGTAAAATCTAAAAATAATTTAAACCCATTGCTTCTCTAACTAATGTCATAGTTGCCTTTGCGCTGTTACCGGCCTTTTCAGCGCCTTGGTTCATTACCTTTTGCAAATAAAGTTCATCCAGCAATATGCCGTTTACTTTTCTGCGAATTGGCGAAATAAAATTCACCAGATCTTCGGCCAGTTGCTTTTTCATCTCACCATATTTTATACTACATCGATCATAATCTTCTTCATACTTTTTTATAACGTCAACATCGCTAACCAAATTCATAAGAAGAAATATGTTTCTGATATAATCGGGTTTAACAGAATTCTGTTCGGTGGGACCGCTGTCGGTTTTTATTTTCATAACTTTTTTTCTGATCATTTCATCTTCATCTGCGAGGTATAAAGTCACCATTTGATTCTCGCTTTTACTCATTTTTCCTGATCCATCCAGGGCAGGCACTTTCACAAGGTCTACATTATAATTAAACGCTTCCGGCTCCGGGAAAATTTCTCCATAACGGTGGTTAAAGCGCTTCACAAAATTTCTTGCCATTTCAAGGTGCTGTTCCTGGTCTTTACCAACAGGTACATATCTGGCCTGGTGCAAAATAATATCCGCCGCCTGTAATACAGGGTAAGTAAGCAGCCCGGCATTACTATTGTCAGGCTGCCGCCGTACTTTTTCTTTGAAAGTGGCCGTTTTTTCCAGTTCACCTTTGTAGGCAAGCATGTTAAGATATAGGTATAATTCTGCTGTTTCATGTATATGGCTTTGGCAATATAAAGCCACTTTATCGGGGTTTAAACCACAGGCGATATTTTCTGCTAAAACACGATGTACATTTACTTTCAGGGCTTTTGTATCGGGATGCGTAGTTAGTGAATGAAGATCAGCTACCATAAAAAAACATTCATATTCATCCTGCATCCGCACATAATTCCTGATAGCCCCAAAATAATTTCCCAGGTGAAGAAAGCCTGTTGGCCTTATGCCACTCATTACTATTTCTTTCTTCTCTGTAGTTTGTGGTTTGCGGTTTGTGGTTTGTAGTTTAGACATCTAACGATTTTTGAACTTCTCCTCAATTGCGGTGCGTTAAAGTTTGTAGTTTATAGTTTTCGAACAAATATAATTGTTTGTACGTATTTTAGTTTCATGGCAACAATTCAAAAATTTGAAGATTTAGAAATTTGGCAGAAGGCAAGATTAATTTCAAAAAAAATATATCCCTTGACTTTTATAAAGCCAATTAATGAAGATTTTCGATATAAAGACCAAATAAGAGGGTCTGTTGGTTCAATTATGGACAACATTGCTGAAGGCTTTGAAAGAGGAAGCAAACTTGAATTCATCAATTCATTAACTATTGCAAAGGGTGAAGTAGGTGAATTTAAATCTCAACTTTATCGGGGGCTGGATAATCAATACATAGGTAAAGAAATATTTTCAGACTTATTTGGGCTGGCAGATGACTTAACAAAAATGCTAACTGTATTTGTATCTTATTTAAACAATACCGCAATTAGAGGGCAGAAGTTTAAAAATCGCCGCGATTCCTGAACTACAAACCACAAACCACGAATTACAAACTATAAACTATTCTATATTTGTTTGATGGAAGTGAATGACGAATTAGTAAACAATATTGCTCAGCTTGCCAGGCTCAGGTTTGTAGACGACGAAAAAGAAGAAATAAAAATGGACCTGAAAAAAATGATAGCTTTTATTGAAAAACTAAATGAGCTTGATACTACTGGTGTAGAGCCATTGTTACATGTAAGTGATAATGTGAATATATTTAGGGAAGATGAAGTAATTGGAAGTGTAACAAGCCAAAAAGCTTTAGCGAATGCCCCAATTCATGACGAACAATTTTTTAAAGTACCAAAGGTTATAAAAAAATAAGGTTAGACTTACATTTATTGACTTTTTGAATATACGATTTCCGATCAATTGCCAACAAATAACCAGCAACAATTATGAACTCTATTTTACACCTGGAAAATATTTGTAAGAACTATTACATGGGCAAGCAGGAATTGCAGGTACTTAAAGGCATTTCTCTTGATATTAATAAAAATGAGTACGTGGCATTAATGGGCCCGAGTGGCAGTGGAAAATCTACTTTGATGAATATTTTAGGCTGCCTTGATTCTCCGACAAGCGGTATTTATATTTTAAATGGAAAAGATGTGAGCAAGATGCCGGATAATGATTTGGCCGCCGTTCGCAATAAAGAAATAGGGTTTGTATTTCAACAATTTAATTTATTGCCAAGGTTAACTGCAGCCGAAAATGTTGCGCTTCCTTTGGTTTACAATGGCACTCCAAAAAAATTAAGAATTGAACAGTCACTGGAAATGCTTAACAGGGTTGGCCTGGCAGATAGAAGCCATCATAAACCTAACGAACTTTCAGGAGGGCAGGGGCAAAGAGTTGCCATTGCAAGGGCTTTGGTAAATACTCCTTCAATAATTTTAGCTGATGAACCAACCGGAAATCTTGATTCAAAAACATCTGTGGAAATAATGGAGATTTTTGGAAAGATTCATGATGCAGGCAACACGGTGATCTTAGTTACTCATGAAGAAGATATTGCCCATTATGCCCATCGTATAATAAGACTTAGAGATGGGGTGATTGAAAGTGACACGCAGACGCACAAAGATGCTTTAGTAACCGTATAGCTCAGGTAGAAATAATTTATTATCATTTCTAAGCTAATTCTCTATGGCATTTAAATCATAATATAATTTCTTGCAAGTAATACAGTTATGTCTTTAAAAATTTATACTAAAACAGGTGATCTCGGCAAAACAAGTTTGATTGGAGGAACCAAGGTATTAAAAAGTAATATCCGCATTGAAACCTATGGAACTATTGATGAACTAAATTCTTACCTGGGTTTGGTAAATGATAATTGTCCCGATGAACATTCAAAAACTACTTTAAAAGAAATACAAGACAGGCTTTTTACCATGGGTTCTTCACTTGCGTGCGATCCCGATAAAGAGCCCACGATGAAGCTACCTGATCTGAAAGAAACTGACGTCGAATTATTGGAAAATGAAATTGATAAAATGAATGAAATTTTACCAGAGATGAAGTTTTTTATTTTACCTGGTGGACATGTTGCAGTTTCAACAACTCATGTAGCACGCTGTGTTTGCCGCCGTGCTGAAAGATGGTGCGTAAATATGCAGGAACACAATTTATTTGTTGATCCTCTTATCATAAAATATCTTAATCGCCTTAGTGATTATCTTTTTGTATTGGCGAGATATATTGGGCATCTGTTACACGTGCCCGAAAATGCGTGGAGGTCAAGGACGTCACCCTAACCCTCTTCAAAGCAGCGGGGAAAGCTCTACACAGTGCGATGCTTTTTACCCCTCTTAGGGAATAGGGGAAAACATCTTTCCATCCTTCATGTGTAAAATTCTGTCGCTCATTTTTGCCATTTCTTCATTGTGGGTTACAATTAGAAATGTTTGCTGAAGGCGATCCCGCAGGTCTATAAATAAATTGTGGAGCTCTTTTGCATTGGCGGAGTCGAGGTTTCCGGTGGGCTCATCGGCCATTACTATAGATGGATTATTTATAAGCGCTCTGGCAACAGCAACTCTTTGCTGTTCGCCCCCTGATAATGCCTGGGGTTTGTGTTCTGCCCTGCTTTCCAACCCCAAAATTTGCAGCAGGGAAAGGGCTTTACTCATAACTTCCTTTTTCTTTCTGCCGGCAATCCATCCCGGGATACAAACATTTTCGAGGGCTGAAAACTCCGGTAGAAGGTGATGAAATTGAAACACAAAACCTATGTGTTTATTTCTAAAAGCGGCTAATTTTTTTCCCCTCAGCTTTTCAATGGGTTGATCATGTAAAAAAATGCTGCCTTTATCGGGAGTGTCAAGGGTTCCTAAAATATGCAGCAAGGTACTTTTACCGGCACCTGAAGAGCCTACAATGCTAACAATTTCACCTTTTTCGATATTAATGTCAACCCCTTTAAGAACGGATAATACGCCGTAATTCTTTACTATTCCATTTGCCTTTAGCATGACTTAAATGTAAAATTTAAAACAGAAAGTGTACAATCTAAATAAAAAAAAATCGTTGCATACACCTGATGTATTTGCAATTGCAACATTAAGCAAATCAGTAGTTAAAAAACAACTTTTGGTTTTCTGAATTTAACTTTTACATTTGCGGAAATTACGAAACCACAGTTTTGATTTTTATCAAAGAAAATAAAAAGAATTATTATGTTTTGGACACTAGAATTAGCCTCTCACCTTGAGGATGCGCCATGGCCTGCTACTAAAGATGAATTGATAGATTATTCGATCCGCAGCGGCGCTCCTATTGAAGTGGTTGAGAATCTGCAGGAACTGGAAGACGAAGGTGGGGAAATTTATGAAGGCCTTGAAGATATATGGCCCGATTATCCAAGTCAGGAAGATTTCTTTTTCAATGAAGATGAATATTAACGCTTAAAGTACCATTAAACTAACCACTTGCCGTTCATATTTTTGAGCGGTTTTTTTTTGGGAAGATCTTATTTATGGTTGGTGTCTATCGTTTCAATAATACCTTTCAAAAATGCATTTTCATTAAATGATTTGTCCAGCGTTAATCCTAAACGAACAACAACCAGCTTCTTTGAAGGAATAATATAAATTGCCTGGCCGGCATAGCCATCGCAATAAAACATATCTACAGGTGCATCAGGATATTTTCTTT
>JBDSFG010000233.1:0-4620 GCA_039919615.1 Ginsengibacter sp.
CCTCTCAGGCAAAGGATAGAAAGTAAGTCGGACCTGGACGGGTTTATGAAAAACCAAAAAGCGGCTCTGGCTGCGGACCTTGAAGTATTGACAGGAAGCAGTGACAACCCAACAATTTGTATCGGCGCAATTGCTAACATACAAATAGCAAAGCCTGAAGATGACGACTCTGCAAAAGAGGAATATGGAAAATACCTGGTAACAAGCATCGAACATCATATTGCAGGTAACGGCAAATATTATAACACATTTGAAGCGATACCCTCAACGCTTGACGTGGTGCCTGTAAAGAATATTATAGTGCCTATCGCCGAACCGCAAATAGCCACTGTAACGGACAATTTAGATCCGGATAATATGGGCCGAATACGTGTTCAAATGTTATGGCAAAAAGAGAGCGGTCAAAAAACCGATTGGGTAAGGGTGATGACTTCAGATGCCGGAAGCAGCGATATTGTTTCTAAAAACAGGGGCTTTACATTTATCCCGGAAATAGGCGACCAGGTATTGGTATGTTTCCGCTATAATGATGCCGACAGGCCGTTTGTGTTAGGCAGCATATTTCATGGAAAGAGTGCTGCAGGTGGCGGTGCAGATAATGATAAAAAGACTCTTAGTAGTAGAAGCGGAAATGTAATTGAATTGAATGATAAAAAAGGAGAAGAAAAAATTAAGGTGAATACCAACAGTGGACATACGATAGAATTGGACGATAAAAAAGGCGCAGAAAAAATTACCATTATTGATAAGAATAAAAATAAAATTGTAATTGATTCGGTTGCAGATAGTATAAATATAACAGCAGCGAGCTCAATAAATATGGATGCAGAGACCATAAATCTAAATGCCGGATTAATAAATATGGTCGCCTTAGGAGCTATTACTATGAATGCAGGAGGAGCTCTCGAAGGCGCCGCAGGTGGAGCAGTAACGTTTGGCGCAGGTGCGTCTGCGTCCTTAATGTCGGGAATGGATACTGTTATTTTAGCAGGAAAAACGCTTTCAGCATCTGGAGGTAAAAGTGCGAAGATCAGTTCCGGGGCCGGAGCGAGTATGGAACTTGAAGCAAAAGGCAATGCCACATTTAACAGTTCAAAAAAGATGGATATTTCTTCAAAGGAATCTACGATATCAGGTACTAATAAGGCTACACTCTCATCCAAGCAAGCTACCATGGAAGGTACTTCAAAGGCAGTTGTAAAAGGAAGCCAGGTTGATATTAGTTAACATTTAAAAAATCACACAATGGCAGCTGATGATGAAATGGTGGTGGATGGCGCAACAATAAAATGCACCATGGGAGATAAATCTACCACTCTTAAAGTGACAAGTAATCAAACTTATAAAATCGACGGAAAAAAGGCAGCCACTATGATGGACTTTGCGCCAGGTGCTAATCTCTTTCCCCCTTTAGCAACATTTGGCACGTGTAAACCATATAAAGCAGTACCACCACCCGGATGTCTTTGTACACCTATTCCGGCGGGTCCGTGGATGAATGCTTTTACGAAAAAGAAAATAGGTGGTAAACCCGCTTTAAAAGGTGATGCTAAACTTATTTGCACAAGAGCAGGAGGGGTGATCACATTTGAAGATTCAGGACAATAAATGAGATTTGTATGGCAAAGAAAGCAAAAGCAAGGAAACGAAAGACAAAGTGTACTTTTTGTGATAAGGAAATTCATAATATAGACATAGGTAAAGCTGGAACTAATATCGGGAATAGTGACTCTTTAGGCAATGCTGTAATGAAATTATATGGGGGAAAGCCAATAAGGAGACACCCTCTTTCTATGCTTAAAGGACGAGGCTACGGGGCCCAGGCACATCATATTATTTGTTCTGAAAGTATGGATGAACCTGATTGGGGTAGGGTATGTAAAAATTTTGGCTATAATATAAATCATAAAAACAATGGTATCATTTTGCCCGCAGATTTGCGCATGGCCTGCCAAGAACATGTTCCATTGCACAAAGGCAATCACTCAGGGACGGTAACTGATATTGGCAAATTAAATTACGTAGATGCGGTAATGAAAAAAATATCACCCGTCTTAAAAAAAGCTCTTACAAAAAAATATTGTGATAAACCAGAAAATATTATAACAAGGTTAAACAATATAAGTAAAAGCATTTGGTCAAAATTGAAAGGCTTTAGGTGGACAATTACATACGATGGTAAACATTATAATGGGCGAAGCAAAAAAGGCTGTATGGGGGTAAAGGGTTTGAAAAAAAAGCAAGCATTAGATGCTTCCGAGGAATGTCCGGCACCAGGCAGAAACCACGGCATAAACATCAGGGGAACTTATTGGGAAGAACAATCCTAGCTAAAATATATTTATGAACCAGGAATTTGAATATTACCTGATACACAGAAAAGGTGATGACACTATGCCTTTATTGGCAGGTGATGATAATTGTCCAACTTATTTATATGAAGAAGGTCCAATGGAAAACCCCAAGTTGATGTCTTTTAGGATTAGAAAACCTGTTCCCAAAAATCCCAAAATTGTAGATTACCATTCGACACCTAATTCTGTTATCTCCAAAAAAATACATGACGTAATAGCACCTCTTAAGATCGAGGGTATTCAACTATTACCTTCTACGATAAAGGTAAAGGATAAAGAATTGATCAAAAACTACTGGGCAATTCATATTTATAATAGAATAAAATGTTTGGATCTAAAGTTGTCAAAATGCACCTCCGATGATGATATGCTTGATGATGTTGAAAAACTCATTTTAGACAAAAAAAAATTGAAGGCAATTCCTCTTGCAAAAAGGCTGGTATTCCGCTTAGAGGAAGATTATTCATATCAGTTGTATCATGTATCAATCGTTGAAGCTATAAAGGCGGTAGATCCTGTGGGAGTGGGATTCACTAATATCGAAAATTGGAATGAAGAAAGCTATTTTGATAATTAAATTAGAATGTCAGTTTGGTCTTTAATAACAGCGTCAAATTACACAACATTTTATTTTCCATTGCAGGAAGATAAGGTCTTCTTTCATGAAATAGTGAAGAACTATTTTGAAAAATCAAAAAAAGCCGAACAAAATTGGCGGCCTTTATACATGTTAAGAGGCGAGCCGATGAAACATCCTGATTTTTTTGAAATTGACAACACTGATATCGTAGCGATCAGTCAAAAAGCAGTTGATAGTTTACTTCCTTTTTTAAATAAACAAATTGAATTACTGCAAATTGAAACAGATGCAGGTAGATATTACGCATTGAATGTTTTAAATTTTGTGGATTGCTTAGATCAGGAAAAATCTGTTTATACAGCTACAAAGGATGGAACAATAGTAAGCTATTCTTCATTGGAATTTGATAAATCAAAATTAGGAAGTAATGCAATCTTCAAAATATCTCAATTACCTTATATGACATTTTGCTCTGACGATATTCAAGAACAGTGTGAGGAATTGAATTTACCGGGATTAGTATTTGATATAGAAACGAATTTGGTTTGGTATCCGGAGTAGAAAAAATTTGCTAAGTTTAATTTATGGAGGAACAAAAAATATATAGATTTCCGATATTGACAATTAATGATGTAAAACCAGTATTGCGTAAAGATGCAAAAGTATTGTCGTATTCTCTAAATGCCACTACTAAAAATGGTAGTATCGTCAACTTATATATAAACAACAGTGTAAGTCTTAGTGATTATATAGGCCACAAAATGGAGTGTTTATTGGAAATTACACGAGGTGAATTTGAATATAGAGACGATGAAGGTAAAATCCCTCAAAATGTTTTTGTTTTCCAATATCTCTGGCAAAAACGTTTATTCGAATATCTTCCTGAACTTAATAAAATAAAGGATACTTTGAGTGACGCTTATGAGGAAGAAGAGGATTCTATTCAGCAATTATTTGAAAATAAGGCTACTGAATTATTTGAGAGTTGGGGTCTGAATGGATTAAATATGGGTATTTACCAATCAAAGCCATTGCTCAGTTCAACTGAGGGTTTTTTTCTATTGAACGAATATGAGTTTGAAGAAGATATTGAAAACCTCGAATTAAATGATGAGGTCTACATAAGAATTGATGAGATATTCCTTAGAGGTATCCGCCCCTGCGATTCATCTGACGATCCCAAACAAAAAAAATTAATTGCACAGGCAAAACAAACAGAAGAATCTATGCAACAGATGCAAAAAGAAGAGCCTAAAGAAAAAAAGAAAGGCAGATTCGATTCTCTATTAGATTTAGATTAGATCAAAATGTATAATGGCGTGTTATAAATAATTAAAAATAAATTTATGGGTGCCAGATCGAAACGACGTGATAGGTCAAAGGCAAAACCTGTATGGGTAGCTATGAGTCCCCAATTTGAAGCCAAGCTGCACCCGGAACTTGCACGGAGAGTCAAATTGGTAATGCAGGATTTATTTGACCGGGGCTGGGATCCTTTTATTCCGGAAGTATATGGTAGGGAGGGAACCGGTTACAGATCTGTAGCTGATCAGGCAGAAATACTTAAGAAAACTCCCGGCCGCACGAGTGTAAAATTCAGTTTTCATAACGTTACTGATGAGGAGGGAAATCCTCAGTCTATGGCAGTGCATATTACTGACCGCAACCTCGGAAAGCACCCGACGA
>JBDSFG010000239.1:0-7924 GCA_039919615.1 Ginsengibacter sp.
TTCTATCAGCATTATTATTACCGGAAAGGAACTGCAGCAACCGGGAAAGCCTTTAGAATATGGGCAGGTATATGAATCAAATTCTTCCACCCTCATGGCTGCTTTAGAGGTGTTACGTATTGACAACGTAAAGATTTTTCGGGCCGATGATAATTTGCAAATGCTAACAGGCATTCTTCGGGAAGCATTGCAGCAAAGTGATATAGTGTTGCTTACCGGTGGCATCAGTGCCGGTGATTATGATTTCGTTTTGGAATCGGCTGCAAATTGCAGCATAACAAAACTATTTCATAAGATAAAACAACGCCCGGGTAAACCGTTATTCTTTGGTAAAAAAGAAAATAAACTTGTATTCGGATTACCAGGTAATCCGTCCTCAGTACTCACCTGCTTTTATGAATATGTTGTTACAGCATTGTCAATTTTAACGAAGCGGAAATTAAGTTTACAAATTATTCAGGCGCCGTTGTTTAAGCCATTTAAAAAAACTGCTTCTTTAACTCATTTTTTAAAAGGATGGTATAATGGCAGAACCGTGGCTGTTCTTGATGCCCAGGAGTCTTATCGCCTTAGCTCTTTTGCCAAAGCCAATTGCCTGGTTAAAATCGGTGAAGGAGTAATGGAGTGCAAAGAAGGAGAAATTGTGGAGGTACATTTATTACCGGTTTAATTTTATCTATGGAAAGCGCCATACTGTTTTATGGTTTATTATTTATTGTCGCATTTTTATATGCGTCAGTGGGGCATGGTGGCGCAAGTGGTTACCTGGCATTAATGGCCATCTTCAGTATTACACCTGATGTAATGAAACCAACAGCCTTACTCCTTAATTTGTTTGTATCTCTCACCTCCTTTATACAATTCTACCGGGGCAAACATTTTAGCTGGAAGATATTTTTACCTTTTGCAATTGCCTCCGTGCCCATGGCTTTTGTTGGCGGCCTGATTACATTAGATGCTTTCGTGTATAAAAAAATATTGGGTTTACTTCTGCTGATTCCTATTGTCCGTTTTTTATTCTTTGGTAATATTTCACCCCAGGACCTAAAGAAATCAAATACTGTTTTATCATTGGTGATTGGCGCTGCTATAGGATTTCTTTCCGGGCTGATTGGTATAGGCGGTGGAATAATTTTATCACCCGTTCTATTACTATTAAAATGGACCGACATGAAAAGGGCAGCAGCAGTCAGCGCCTTGTTCATCTTTGTAAATTCCTTATCAGGATTAGCAGGGCAGTTAACAAAGGGAATTCACTTTAACCCTGACATGTATGCATATGTTGCCATTGCTTTTATTGGAGGCTTTTGTGGAGCTTACTTTGGCTCAATGCGGTTTAAACAATCCATATTAAAATATCTGCTGGCTTTGGTATTAATGGTAGCGGCCTACAAATTACTATTCACCCGGGCTTAAGTGAACAGGATGTATCGTTACATTTGTATTCTTAATCAACCTTATCAAATGAAAACCCTGAAGGTTTTAAAAACCTTCAGGGTTGCCTGGCTCAAAATGCAAATAAATATTATCATATTCGGGCAGCTTTGCGAGATACTTGGAGAAAATCTGGTACTTAATAATATTGCCGATACAGATAGCTTAACAACAGTATTGAATGAAAAATATCCAGGGCTAATTGATTCAAAATATTTAATGGCAGTAAATAAAAAGCTGGTAACGCAAAATACTCATTTCACCAATAACGCTACAGTAGCCTTGTTGCCCCCTTTTTCCGGTGGATAAAAAAATGGACGAAGCAATTTCATATGAACGTTATCAACGCCAAATAATTTTAAAAGACTTTGGCGACGCAGGACAACTAAAATTGTTGCAGGCAAAAGTATTGGTAATAGGGGCCGGTGGACTGGGTTGCCCGGCTTTGCAATACCTGGCCGCAGCCGGTGTTGGTTTAATTGGTATAGTGGATGATGATTTAGTGTCTTTATCCAACCTGCACAGGCAGATTTTATACTCAGTAAAGGATATAGGATCACCTAAAGCAGAAAGAGCGGCAGATGTTTTACGCCAATTAAATCCTGAAATAAAAATTATCCCTTACGCTAAGAGACTTACTACTCAAAATGCACTTTCTATAATGGATGCATATGATATTATAATTGATGGAACAGATAATTTTTCTACCCGTTATATGATCAATGATGCCTGCGTGCTACTTAATAAACCTTTGGTGTATGGAGCGATCTCACAGTATGAAGGGCAGGTCTCAATATTTAATTTCAAAAAGAATGAAACAGATAAATCAGTAAACTATCGTGATCTGTTTCCCAATCCACCTAAAGAGAACGAAGTGCTAAATTGTGCAGAAGCTGGTGTGCTTGGTGTGTTGTCCGGTATTATCGGTACCATGCAGGCAAGTGAAACTATAAAGCTGGTAACTGGTATTGGCAAGCCTCTTGTCAATCGTCTTTTAAATTATAATGCTTTAAACAATCAATTATATGAACTGGAATTATCTGCCAGGCAGGAAACGCTTTCATTAATACCAGGTAACAAATATGCTTTTGAAAACATGGATTATAATTGGCTGTGTAGCCCGGGGGAAAACCAATTTGAAATTGATAGTAACTTTTTTGATGATCTGCTTATAACGGGAAATGTTGATGTGATTGACGTAAGAGAACCTGATGAAACTCCCGCAATCAAAGAATTTGCCTACCATCAGATTCCATTGACTCAACTCCTGAAAAATGTGTCAATGATAAAATCAGCTACAGTAGTTACTATCTGCCAGTCGGGCAATAGAAGCCTAAGAGCAGCAAAGCAATTGACAACTATTTTCGGAGCAACAAAAAAAGTATTTAGTTTGAGTGGTGGTATTATTCAATGGAGGCAACAACATGCAAAGCAATTATTATGACAGACAGAATTCATAAAAATATTTTTGTACAAGGCCCCATTGCGGCGAACTTTATTGGAGATAGTATTGAAAAACACAGTACTAAAACCGGGATAGGCGGGCATAGTATTTTCCTGGGACAGGTAAGAGCAGATGTAATTGATATGAAAAAAGTTTTAGCCATTGAATACACAGCTTATAAAGAAATGGCTTTGGAAAAGATGCATTCAATAAGAGAAGAAATTTTCGCAAAATACGATCTCACCTGTATGCATGTGTATCATAGTCTTGGTAAAATAGCTGCAGGCGAAATATGCTTATTTGTGTTTACCTCTTCGGCACACCGCAAAGCCGCTATTGATGCCTGCAATGAAAGTGTGGAAAGAATAAAAGCAGAATTACCCATTTGGGGTAAGGAATTATTTGCAGATGAAACTTATCAATGGAAGGAGAATAAATAATTATGGTTGATATCACACATAAATCAAACAGTTTACGGCAGGCAATAGCTTCAGCAATACTAACCGTCTCAAAACCGGAAACTATTGAAGCAATAAAAAACAAAACCGTGCCTAAGGGTGATGTGTTCGAATTTTCAAGGGCAGCAGGATTGCTGGCAATAAAAAAAACCAGCGATGTAATTCCAGATTGTCACCCCCTGCCGGTTGAATATGCTTCTATCAGTCACCAAATAAATGGATTGAATATTATTATCACTGTTGAAGTACATACAATCTATAAAACAGGTGTGGAGGTAGAAGCAATGCACGGCGCAGCAATTACTGCCTTAACTATGTATGATATGCTTAAGCCATTGGATAAGGGTGTTGAAATATCTGCAATAAGATTACAAAGCAAAAAAGGTGGCAAAACAGATTTCAAAGATGGATCAACAGACGGTTTGCGTTGTGCTGTTATTGTTTGTTCAGACAGTGTAGCTGCAGGTGAGAGTGAAGACAAGACTGGAAAAGCGATTATTAATAAACTACAGAAATATAATATTTCAATCGGCTCTCCCGATATTATTCAAGATGATTTTTCTTTGATACAAGCAAAGGCAAAACAATTAAGTGATGAAGGTTTCGACCTGGTGCTCTTTGCCGGGGGAACAGGCTTATCGCCAAGAGATGTAACTCCCGAAGCAATAGCTCCATTGCTTAATAGAGAGATCCCGGGTATTATGGAAGCGGCCCGAAATTACGGACAACAAAGAACTCCTTATGCAATGTTATCCCGTGGTGTAGCAGGATTTATTCAAAACACTTTAGTGATAACTCTCCCAGGCTCACCGCGTGGATCAGAGGAAACAATAGATGCTTTGTTTCCTTATGTACTCCATATTTTTCGGGTGGCTAAAGGGATGAGGCATACTTAATCTCATATTAAATTTTTTGCCCTTTACAAAACAGCAAAAAATTATTGCATATTCCCTGACTGTTCTTCCCGATCCATAAAAAACTGTACGATCTGTCCGCTTTTCCACAAGAGGAAAGTATCTTTAGTTATATTAAACCAAACGATTATGCTCCGCAAAGAATTTATTAAAAAAGCTTCAGTTGCAACTGCCGGCATCACCATTCTTAACTTTCCTGTTTTCGGCAAAAATGCACCATCAAACAAAGTAGTTGTAGCCGTAATGGGCGTAAATGGCCGCGGTGGTTTTCATGCAGAGAGTTTTTCAAGGCTTCCCAATGTGGAAGTAGGGTATATCTGCGATGTGGAAGAAAATGCCATTGCAAAATGTATGAAAGGATTTGCCACTGCAGATAAAAAGCCGGCGGTTATAAAAGATATTCGTGAGTTAGTAAATAAAAAAGATTTTGATGCGCTTACCATAGCCGCCCCCGATCATTGGCATACTCCGGCCACCCTGCTTGGCGTGGCACATGGTAAGCACGTATATGTAGAAAAACCATGCGGACAAAATCCGTATGAAGGTGAGTTGCTGATACAGGCTATGAACAAATACCCAAAGCAGGTAATACAGATGGGCAGCCAACGCAGAAGTTTTCCTACACTTATTGATGCTGCACAAGAGGTAAGAGAAGGAATTATAGGCAATGCTTATTTCGCCAAATCGTGGTATAATAACAACCGTAAAACAATTGGCATTGGTAAAAAAATTCCGGTGCCCTCAACATTGGATTTTGAATTATGGCAAGGGCCAGCTCCAAGGAAAGACTACCAGGATAATCTTGTTCATTACAATTGGCATTGGTTCTGGAACTGGGGCACAGGAGAAACCTGCAACAATGCTACCCATGAAGTAGACTGCTGTCGCTGGTTCCTCGGGGTTGATTATCCTACTAAAGTTTCTTCAGCCGGCGGACGTTACGCTTTTAAAGATGACTGGCAAACTCCCGATACGCAAACAATTGCTTTTGAATTTGGTGATGACAAATGCATTAGCTGGGAAGGCCGCAGTTGCAACAACTTTCCTACTGAAAAAAATAGCCGCGGTTTTATTATTTATGGAGATAAAGGAACATTGGTTAATCTTGGCAATGATGATTATAAGATTTATGATTCCGGCAACAAGCTCATCAAAGAAATAAAGGCCAGCGAAGCCGGCAATGGTGCAAATACTGTAAGCGCCAATGGCAGTCTTGATAATTTTCATTTTGAAAATTTTGTAGAAGCTGTCAGAGGTAACCGGAAAGTTATTTCTCCCATAGAAGAAGGCCATAAGTCAGTATTGCTTTGCCACCTCGCCAATATTGCGCAACGCACAGGAAGAACTTTACATTGTGATCCGGCGAACGGGCATATTCAAAATGATTCCGATGCAATGAAGTTGTGGAAAAGGGATTATGAGAAGGGATGGGAACCGAAGGTGTAAAGCATTCTTAGATATAAAAAAAATCTTATCCCATCAGGTCATCTTTATGAAGAACTTATAATCTCTCTCATTTCTTTTTGTAAATTTGAAAATAAAGGCCAGAGATGTAACCAAAATGATTGAAAAAGAAGGGTGGTTTTCAGTTCGGAAGAAAGGAAGTCATAAGCAATACAAACATGCTGTTAAAAAAGAGTTGGTTACAATAGCAGCTCATAAACAAAAGTGATGAAATTGCACCCCGTACATTAGACATTATTTATAGACAGGCAGTTGATAAACCATGAGAAAATATTTGGTAATATATGAAAAAACAAAAACAGGTTATTCATCATATGCACGCGATCTGCCTGGTGTAATTGCTACGGGCAAAACAAAAGCCATTGTTGAAAAAAATATGTTTGGTGCTATCCAATTTCATTTGGAAGGCTTAAAAGAGGAAAGAATGAGCATACCAAAAGCAAGAGCAGAAGGCGAAACACTGGTTTTTGAGTTGTAAGAATATTCCGAGATACTTTTGTTTTATCAAATCGCATCAAACATTTTCTTGCCTTTCCCAAATGAATTTAGTTTTATTCTATGTCCAGGCATCCCCACGAAATAAAAGTTTTTCTGACAAGAAATATACCCGCAACAGGAATTGAATTACTAACACAAGAAGGCTTCGATGTATCCGTATGGCCACACGACAGGCCCATGAGTCCGGAAGAATTATTAAAAGAAGGTAAGAAAGCGAATGCGCTTCTCACCCTGGGTACTGATTCTATTGATACGAACTTTCTTAAAGCATGCAGTCACCTCGATATCGTTTCTCAATTTGCAGCAGGGTATGATAACATTGATATTGCTGAAGCCGCAAAACTCGGCATTCCCATAGGATATGCACCTGGCGCCATGAGCAATGCTACAGCGGATATTGCCTTCGGACTAATGATCGCCGTATCAAGAAATTTTTTTTACATGCATAAAAAAATTGCCAAAGGAGAGTGGAATTTTTTCAGGCCAAAAGCAAACCTGGGAATTGAATTGAAAAATAAAACGCTTGGCATTTTTGGACTAGGCCGCATTGGTATGGAAATGGCCATCCGCTGCCGGGGCGCATACAATATGAAAATAATTTACTGCAACAGGAAACCTAATGCTGAAGCAGAAAAACTTTTACAAGCAACATCTGTAAGCTTTGAGGAATTACTGCAACAAAGCGATGTGCTGTCATTACATTGCGCATTGACTAATGAAACAAGGGGCGTCTTTGATAAAAATGCGTTCGCTAAAATGAAGCCCAATTCTATATTTATCAATACAGCAAGAGGGGGTGTGCATAATGAACAGGATTTGTCCGAGGCTTTGAACGCAGGCACCATCTGGGGTGCAGGGCTTGATGTAACCAACCCTGAACCAATGAATGCAGATAATCCGTTATTAGATATGCCAAATGTTGCTATTCTACCCCACATAGGTTCAGCCACTGTAGAAGCAAGAAATGAAATGTCGAGATTGGCAGCGGTAAATATTGTTGAATTTTATAAAAATAATAATGTGCCCAATATAGTGAACCCTGAAGTGATGAACAATAAGCAATAAGTTTTAAGACGTTTCAACATTCACTTCACTGCAAAGTCAATTAATTCCCGGCATTCAATATAAAGAGATGATAAAAATATAATCCGGGCAATATTATTGTTTTTTTATTATGCTGATTTTCCCGTTTCTTTCCATAAAAATTTCTTCAACGTCATCCAGAACATTTGTATTTAATACCATTCTTACTTCCTCCATAATATCCCCGTAGCTGAGACTGCATTTTTTAAGATTTTTAGTATTTAATACACCGTCTTTGTAAATTGATACAGGCTTGCCTTTTACGATATGGCTTAGGGTTTTATTATTAACACTCAGTATCGCCAAAATTTTATGCACTATTACCAGAACAAGCGCTGCTGCTATTGTTGGTATAAAGGCGGAGGCGCCGGTAATAGCCCGGCTAATTACGGCGCCTAACATTATAATGATGCAATTATCAAAGGCGGACTTAATACCAAACGTTCTCATGCCGCCCAATCTTATTAAAAAAAGCGCAATGAACAACATGACAAAAGCCCGGCAGCCCATCTGTAAAGATGTGAGGTCTCTCCCTTCTCCAAATAAATTATGAATTATGTCCATCATAAATGCGTTTTTTTATAAGCCTTAAAAGGTGAAGATGGTGATCCCCCGGATGTTTTGGTGTT
>JBDSFG010000247.1:0-12270 GCA_039919615.1 Ginsengibacter sp.
CCTGGCCATAATACTAACTCTTATTGCAGCGGTTGTAATTTACATAATGCGAGATAAGATCAGGCGGGATAAAGCGATCTTAATTACCATAGCCGTTATTTGGCTTTTATGCGTAGGCGTGCAAAGATTTGCCGTGCCTTATCTTTTTAAAAGTGTGTTTCAACCATACCAGGTGGAAAGAATAATGAACACGTTTGGGGTAGATTATCTACCTGACGATAATGCGGCGGTGGAAGAATTAAATGAACAAAAAGAAAAAGAGCAATTAAAATCAAAAAAGCAAAAAAAGGAAAAAGAAAATTATAATGTTAAGCAATCAAAAATTGCGATTGGGTCTGGAGGACTTTGGGGAAAAGGATTTTTAAAGGGCACCCAAACACAGGGTGATTTCGTTCCTGAGCAACACACTGATTTTATCTTTACTTCAGTCGGCGAGAACTTCGGATTTTGGGGTAGTACTTTGCTTATTTTGCTGTATCTCTTTTTTTTATTACGAATTATCTTCGTGGCGGAGCGGCAGCGAAGTACTTTCAGCAGGGTATATGCCTACAGCGTTGCTGGCATTCTGTTTTTTCATATTGCTATAAATATTTGTATGACGATTGGCCTGGCTCCCGTTATTGGCATTACACTGCCCTTGATGAGCTATGGAGGGTCTTCGCTCTTAACTTTTAGTATACTTATATTTATACTGATAAGATTAGATGCTGACAGGCAAATGGTGCTGAGATAAGGAGACGCTGCCCCCTCCAAGTTTCCCCCCTTGGGGAGACTCAAGGCACCTTTACTAATAAAGAAATCTGATTTTATCCTGCAACGAGTAACTCTTATTAAAAATATTTTAAGTAACTACAGTTTAAATCGCCTTTAGGTGTTCCGCATGAAAATAATTCCATTAAGTGAAGGTTCTTTTACTGTTGATAAAACAAAGCAGTTTATCCCCTTTAAAGCTGAACAAGATCAATTGCAACAGCGGCCTGTGGGCAGTTTGCTGGTGGAGATTCAACCTTTTGTTGTTGTTACTTCAAAAGATATTTTGCTGTTGGATGCAGGCCTTGGGTATTCAAATAAAGACGGAGTTTTACAAATTCATCAAAATTTGATAAATAATAATATTGATCCGTTAGAAGTTACTAAAGTACTGCTGTCACATCTTCATAAAGACCATTCGGGTGCAGTAAGTAAAGAGGATCCGGTTTTTGGAAAAAGATTTATAAGTTTCCCCAATGCAACTTACTATGTAAATAAAAATGAACTTGAACATGCACTTGCTGGTGGTAAATCATCGTATATAGCTAATGATTTTAAGATATTGAATGAATCTGACAATGTAAAATACACAGATGGCAATGGCATGATTGATGATTATATAGAATATGAAGTAACGTCTGCCCACAGTCCCTTTCACCAGGTTTTTTGGATTGAAGAAGATGGTAAAAAAATATTTTTTGGGGGAGACGATGCGCCACAGTTACAACAAATGAAAAGCAGGTTTATTGCCAAATATGATTACGATGGAAAAAAATGTATGGAATTGAGAAAGCTATTGTGGCAAAAAGGGCAGGAAGAAAAATGGACCTTTTTATTTTATCATGATATAAAATCTCCTGTAATTGAGTTCTGATTTATAAAAAAGGCCTGCCCTAAAAAGGGCCGGCCGTTGCTAACCTATGAAAAACACCTATCACAAAAATAGGAGAATTTTTATCTTTAACAACTATTCTATAATCTTTTACAAAGAAGATTGGCAACGGCTACAAAAAAAATATGATGATATTAAGGCTGGCGCAGGGTTTGCCTCTGTTGATTATTCCTGTTTTTAAGACGTTGTATTAATATTCCCCTGAATTCTTTTTCTGAAGCAAAAAGCTTATTCATCCGGGACTGTCCCAAAATTTTAGAAAATTCAGGCCGGTATTTTTTCCTGATATTTAATATTCGCTCTTCATTATCAATAACATCGCTATTGTCGCCCAAAACAGCTCTTAGCTCATTTTCATATTGGCCATAGACAGGCCAAAATTTTTGTGCTTCTTCTGAAGTCAGCTCCAGCTTCTGGGTAATAAAAGCAATTTTTAAAGCTTGTATCTTTTCTCCCCTCTTATTTCCACCATCATCCTGTGCCTTTAAAAAAGGCAAGCAGCCAATAGATATTGCAATTACAAGTATATATTTTTTCATCTTTTACATTAATTTTGATTATTCTGCGATCTTTCTTTTCCAAGAAATATTTGTAAAGTATTGTCATTAATTAAATAATCCCTTTCGTCGGGCAATTCCTTTTCCGATATACCTGAAGCCACGGCTTCATCATCGGCATTACTTCCTGTAGTTTCTAAATATTTTACTATATCTGCATCAGAAAGAGCAGTTATGCCTTCATTTATTTGCTGATCGGTCTTATACTGACGGGCATCTTTAATGTTTAAAGCAACCTTACTATTATAAACTATAACAGTGTTCTCCTGAAGGGAATTATTACTTATCCATAATGCACTTATTGCCATAATTCCTGTAAGCATGGCTGCCGCTGCGGCAGTCCATAGCATACCTCTTTTTTTCATTACCACAACTTTTGCCGCCGATGGCCTCACTGCCTTTAAAATAGCTACAGGTAAAGTGTCAAAATATCTTTCCGGAACCGTAAAAACATTTTCATTTTGAACTGAATATAACATCACGCTAAGCTGCCTTAACTCCTCACCGGCATTTTCGGCCTCACTGCTTTTTATCTTTTGCAATATAGTTTCCGCAAGATTTTCAAAATATCCATCAGGCACATCTAATGAAGATGGTTCAGAGGCAGGCAATATAAAAAATAAATCTCCTCTTACCCTGGTCAGGATTTGTTCATTCAATCCGGAGAAGTAATTTTCAGGTACAGAAAAAACGTTCACTTTTTCCAGTTGAGCTAAGGCAGGCGTTATTTCCTGTAATTCATTATATATATCGTCTGAATGTTTCACCGGTTTGTAAGACGTTTATTGTGGTTGATAGTTTAATTGTTTAATATAAATTCCTCTATTTTTTTAGCAGCATGATGATAGCTGGCTTTTAAAGCTCCGGCGCTTGTATCCAATACTTTGCTCATTTCCTCATAAGGCATTTCATCATAATACCTGAGGTTAAAAACAACACGCTGTTTTTCCGGAAGCTGCTGTATGCCCAATTGCAGCTTCCACTCAAGGCGGTTAGCATCAAAGTTTGTATCAGCTTTAAGTCGATTGCTTAAGCCATTTTCAACATCACTTAAAGAGAGGGAACTTCTCTTTTTTTGTTGGTCAAGGTAAGTAAGGCATTCGTTGGTGGCTATTCTGTAAAGCCAGGTATATAGCTGGCTATCCTCTCTAAAATTTTCTAATCCTTTCCAAACCTTAATCAACATATTTTGCAGCACATCATTGGCATCCTCGTGAGTAATAACCATTCTGCGGATATGCCAATATAATTTTTCCTGGTATTTTTTTACAATAGCGGTAAAACCCTGTTCTTTAGATGCAGGGTGGTTGAACATGAATAAAAGTTCTTTATCATCGTGGTGCACCATGTGTGTGTATTACCATAGGTAAAAATAAAAAAACCAATCGTATGATTAGTTCTTAATGTAAAAGTTTAATAAGGCGGCCTTATCCTAAAGTTAAATTACTTTCTTGCCATTACTTTTTCCGCGGCAGTAACAATATCCGGCGTATCTAGCCCATATTTTTTGAGGAGCTCAAGTGGTGGACCACTTTCTCCAAACGTATCTTTAGTGCCCACATATTCAATCGGAATCGGGAAATTTTTTGCGGCAACCTGTGCAATGCCGTCTCCTAAACCTCCAATAACATTATGCTCCTCAGCAGTTACTGCACACCTTGTTTTTGTAATTGATTTAATGATAGCCTCCGTATCTAAAGGCTTTATTGTATGAATGTTTATAACCTCAACGCTAATGCCTCTTTCTTCCAAAATCTTACCAGCCTCTATAGCCTTCCATACAAGATGGCCACAGGCAAAAATACTTATGGCAGTGCCCTCACACAAGACCTGCGCTTTACCAATTTCAAAAATTGGGTCTTCCTCTGTAAAATTAGGCCACTTGGGTCTGCCAAAACGTAAATACACAGGGCCCTGGTAATCAGCAATGGCAATGGTTGCAGCCTTTGTCTGGTTAAAATCACAGGGCACAATAACGGTCATTCCCGGAAGCATTTTCATTAATCCAATATCTTCAAGGATCTGGTGAGTTGCACCATCTTCCCCCAAAGTTAATCCTGCATGAGAGGCGCAGATCTTTACATTTTTATTGCTGTATGCAATGGATTGCCGGATCTGGTCATAAACCCTTCCAGTAGAAAAATTGGCAAACGTTGTTGTGTAGGGAATTTTTCCGCCAATGGTTAAGCCTGCTGCTATACACATCATATTTGCTTCTGCAATACCGCATTGAAAAAATCTTTCGGAAAAATCCTTAATGAAGGGCTGCAATTTCAATGAGCCGGCAAGATCTGCGGTAAGGACCACTACATTTGGATTTCTCTTCCCCGCCTCGTAAATACCTTCTCCAAAGCCACCTCTTGTTTCTTTTTCGTTTTTTGGCTGAATGTCTTTAAGCATAATTAATTATCTACTGTTAAGCTTGCAAAGTACAGCTTAGCTTTTAAGGATAAAAATTTATTGGCCACAAAAGTAAATGATGAAAAGAGGGACAACTAGAAGAAATTTTTTATAAGGTGATATTGAGGGAATGTTTCAGCTTTGATGAGCAAAGCTTAATTGTTTACAAAATTTGGATTACGAAAAATCGCCTCATCCTGTTTCAGTTTTAATTCCCATTTCCACGCAGTTTCCATCATATCTTCCAAAGAATATTTCAAATCCCAGCCAAGAGAACTTTTTGCTAATTCGTTATTGGCATAAACAGCAACCACATCTCCCGGCCTTCTTGGACCAATATTGTAATTTAATTTTACTCCTGTTACTTTTTCAAAAGTCTTTATTGCCTCCAAAACACTTACGCCATTTCCGGTACCAAGGTTAAACACTTCGCAGGGTAATTTGTTTTTGTCGTTCATCAAATATTGCAATGCCAGGGTATGCGCATGTGCAATGTCACTAACGTGAATATAATCCCGTATACATGAACCATCACGTGTAGGATAATCATCTCCATATACCTGCATTGCAGGCAACTTACCAATGGCAGTTTGTGTTATTGCGGGAACAAGGTTCGCCGGCTTTCCAATAGGGATCTCTCCAATTTCAATAGATCGATGAGCACCTACGGGGTTAAAATATCTTAATAAAATACTTTGAACGGGAATAGCTTTTGTCGCTTCATTAATAATCTGTTCTCCCACTTGTTTTGTATAACCATAGGGTGATTCTGCTGGCTTAAAAGGAGTAGTTTCAGTAACCGGAACTTCATCAGGATTACCGTAAACAGTGCATGATGAAGAGAAGATAAAATGCGGAACAGAAAATTCCTTAACACACTTGAGGATGTTTATAAGAGAAAAAAGATTGTTCTCAAAATAAAGTAAAGGTTGCTCTACCGATTCCCCAACCGCTTTGTAAGCCGCAAAATGGATGATGCCTTCTATATCCGGGTTTTCGTGGAATATGGCAAAGGTTTCATCGTAGTTGCGAAGATCAACTTTATAATTTTTTACCCTTTTGCCGGTAATTCTTTCTATGCCTGTGAGCAAAACAGGGGTTGATCTGGATAGGTTATCTACGCTTATTGCCTCAAAATCATTTTGTATAAGATCCACAATTGTGTGTGAACCGATATATCCACACCCTCCTGTAACTAATATCTTCTTCATAATACAAAGAAAGAGAAAATCATACAAATAGGAATATATCTAATGAAGAAAATCTTAGCTTGATTTCATAAACAGGCTCATTGCCCAATAAATACAAGCTGCAAGGAACGCACTTACGGGTATGGTAAGTATCCATGCCCAAAGAAGATTAAATGTTACACCCCACCTTACAGCAGAAAGTCTTTTGGTAGCGCCTACGCCAATTATAGAGCCTGTAATAGTGTGCGTTGTACTCACGGGTATTTTGAGGGCCTCAGTTACAAATAAAGTTATAGCTCCGGCGGTTTCGGCGGCAACTCCTTCAAAAGGGGTTACCTTGGTAATTTTGGTGCCCATTGTTTTTATTATTTTCCAACCTCCGCTCATTGTACCTAAAGCGATAGATGTATAACATGCCAGCGGCACCCATAGGGGCATTTGATCAAATTGTTTGATATTACCATTGGCAATTAATGCTGCTGTTATAATTCCCATAACTTTTTGAGCATCGTTACCCCCATGGCCGATACTAAATGCCGCTGATGATAAAAGCTGAAAACGCTTGAACATTTTATTTGACTTTGCCGTGTTTAAAGAATTTAAGTAGAACGTGAAAATGGCTAAAGCAATAAGTATAGTGGCCAATAATATCCACTTAAAATTTTTACCGTAAAAAATTACTTGTGTAAGATATGATTTGTAGTGGGTGCTTTCACTTAGCACTTTTTTATCGAACTCTAAAGTTTTGGTTAGAAAAAAAATGACGGCTAAAATAACTACGGTAGATATAATTTTTGGCACGGGCCCCCTCCTAAAGGAATTTATAAACCATATCGAAATAATATAGGCCATTATCATACCTATTATCGGGGCTATAAAAATGAACCCAACTGTCTTCAATACCGGATCAGGATTAACGGAATTTAGGCCGGCGTGTGCAATCGCAGCTCCCGCAAAACCGCCTATTAAAGTATGTGAAGAAGACGAAGGAATTCCAAACCACCAGGTTAGTAAGTTCCATGCAATAGCGGCTATCAATCCTGAACAAACCACGGGCATGGTGATGAACTCCTGCTTAACCGTTTTAGCAATTGTATTGGCAACACCATGATCTTTAAAAATAAAAAAGGCAACAAAATTAAATAATGCTGCCCAAAGTACTGCCTGAAACGGTGTAAGTACTTTGGTAGATACTATTGTAGCGATTGAATTTGCTGCATCATGAAAACCATTAATGTAATCGAAAATGAGCGCAAGTACTATTACAATTATTAAAAGAGACATAAGAATTATTTACAGCTTCTATAATAACTAAGCATATTTAATTATAATAGATTCAATTACATTGGCTGCATCTTCACACTTGTCGGTAACAATTTCCATAACCTGGTATATTTCTCTTTTCTTGATAACTTCTTTGGCATCAGGCTCGGTAGCAAATAATCTTTCTATACTCATGTCGAATACATCGTCAGCCTGGTTTTCAATACTGTTGATGGCTACCATAGCATCAGTTATGCTTCTTAAATTTTTCATGTTGCGCAATTCGCCAACAGCCTTCTGCACTTCGGAACAGGCATGCTGAATAAGGTCTGCCATTTTTTGTATGCCTTCATCGCTGGGGTCAACCTTATAAAAATTTATCTTTTTCGCGGCTGCATAAATATAATCAGACACATCATCTAATGCACTTGCCAGTGAATGGATATCCTCCCGATCAAATGGCGTGATAAAATTTCGGCCAAGTTCTGTAAAAATCTTATGCGTATAGTCGTCGTTGATATGCTCCATATCTTCAATTTCTAATATAAAAGCTCCCCGGGTTTCAAAATCTTTTTCTCTTACTACGTCCTTTAACCTGTTGCCCATTTTCACAACAGTTTCCGCCACACTCTCAAATAGTTGAAAAAAAACTTTGTCTTTAGGTAAAAAAATTTTTAAAAAAGAATTAGAAGCCATTTGTCTTAATTTTAATTGGTAAAATTAAAACTCTGAATGCCGAAAGCATAAATTTTACATTTGTTAATGATTTCTTAACATTGACCTCTTATCACAAGTATATTTATCTGTACTAGTAATTCATTTTAATATCACAAATCGGGCGAAGTTTTTTTATTATAACCCAATAGTTCAAGGTGCATCTAATCTCAAGATAGATTATTTAGTCTTTTTCTCAACCAAAATACCAGCATTTGCCAATATCCTATCTAGTTAGCTATTTCACGTGAAAAATTTTACCTTTCAGTAATCTTTGAAGCCAAAATTATGCTGGCAATAAATTTAGTCAGGTATTCATTACTTGCTATTATTTTATTTTTTTTTAGCAAGCGCCTGTATTGCACAACTAACACCTGGTTTTAGAATAAGTAATTCGGGCGGATGTTCACCTATTACTGTAATTTTTAAAAACACCACTTCAGGAGCATCGGCGGCGGCAGTTTATTCCTGGGATTTTGGCAATGGCAATAAGTCTTTCTTAAAAGATCCCGGCGCTGTTTTTATTGATGCAAAAATTTACACAATTACGTTAATCGTAACAGACAGTAATAAAACTTCTTCTGCAACTCAAACAATTACTGTGTACCCAAAACCGGTTGTTGATTTTTCAGCTTCTGCACAAAAAGGATATGGCCCGCTCCTGGTTACTTTTACAGGTAATACTTCACCAGGAATGCAAAACTATTTCTGGGATTTTGGTGATGGAAATACAGCGTCCGGCGCAGGTAATGATATCACTCATAAGTTATATTGCAGAGAGGTGCCATCATAAATTATTCCCTGCAGGTAAACTAAAATAAAAAGTAGAACCGCTGCCCGGCTCACTTTCTACCCATATTTATTCCTCCTTAGATCTTCTACCTGCTAAAACCTCTCAAAGATTTTTTCCTTGTAATGTATAAAATTGGAAAAGGAAAAATACAGTGGTGAATGGAACCTGCATCCGGAAGTTTTAATTTATCTTTTCAAATTATAAAACGCCCCATTTATACGTGTATTAATATGAAGAAAACTATAGGATTGACCCTGCTTTTTATGGTGTTTTTACAATCACCGCAAATAAGTTTCAGTCAACAGAAGATCAACATTACAACTGCAGCAAAGCCTGCATTTGACCGCAGCCGTTATAAAATACAATACAAAAAATTTGTGCTTGATAATGGATTAACGCTTCTTGTACATGAAGATCACAATGTACCTGTTGTGGGAGTAAACTTATGGTACCATGTAGGTTCCAGAAACGAGCAAAGAGGAAAAACGGGCTTTGCACATTTGTTTGAACATTTTTTCTTTAATGGCTCCGAAAATTATCCTCATGGTTTCAGAGAAGCAATGGATGACCTCGGCGCCACTAACCGGAATGGTACTACCAATACTGACCGCACCAATTTTTTCGAAGATGTTCCTGTGTCTGCATTGGAAAGAACACTTTATCTTGAAGCTGACCGCATGGGGTTTCTTACCGGCAGGATAACTAAAGAAATGCTGGAACGGGAACGTGGGGTAGTTCAGAATGAAAAACGGCAGGGGGAAAACCAGCCATATGGACGAGTGTTTTCTGCCATTACGGGCAAGATATATCCTTATTCCCATCCTTACTCCTGGCCAACAATTGGTAACATGGATGATCTGAATGCGGCATCACTTGACGACGTTAAGGATTGGTACAAAACTTACTACAGTCCTAATAATGCTGTGCTTTCCCTGGCAGGTGACATTACTTATCAAAACGCACTGGACATGGTAACCAAATATTTTGGCAGCATACCTCCCGGCCCGGCATTGACAAGAACAGAAAGATGGATACCAAAACTTGACCGCAATATACGTGATGAAATGCAGGACAGAGTGCCGCAGACAAGGATCTACAGGGTATATCATGTGCCTTCATGGAAAGACAAAGAGCTTCAACATCTTTACCTGTTTGCCGATTTACTTGCGGGCTCAAAAAGTGCAAGGCTCGACAGGCGCCTGGTTAATGAGAAAAAAGTAGCTACGGAAGTAGGTGCATTTGTAGATGCAGGTGAGCTGGCAAGCACCTTCTTTATTTATGTTACGCTTAAAGAAGACGCAGATCCCTTAGGGGTTGAAAAGGAAGCAGATGCAATTGTAAATGAATTAATAGAAAAAGGCCCCACAGCCGAAGAATTAAAGCGGGTTAAAAGTATTACGCTCGCTAATTTTCTGCGGAATATAGAAAGGCTTGGAGGCTTTGGCGGCCGCTCTGATGTACTGGCAGAAAGTATGACTTATGGAGGCTCTCCCGAAGCATATCTTGATCAAATGGAAGTGATGGCAACAGCAACACCTGAAGATGTAAAGGCTGCAGCTAAAAACTGGTTGCTGGCTAATTACTATACTATGACAGTTAAGCCATACCCTTCTATTGCTGCAAAACCGGTTAAGCTTGATCGTTCATTATTGCCTGCATTAACTGATGCCCCTGATGTAAAATTTCCAGAGGTGCAAAAAAATAAATTAAAAAACGGGCTGAGTATAATATTACTGGAAAGGCATTCTGCACCCATTGTAAACGTTACTCTTGCAGTGGATGCAGGTTATGCATCTGATCCTGAAGGCAAGGCCGGATCAGCTTCTCTGGCAACGGATCTTATGGATGAGGGAACTAAAACACGTGATGCTTTCCAGATATCCAATCAACTGGATATGTTAGGCGCTACATTAACTACATTCAGCCAGCTTGACCTCTCGTTTGTAAAGCTTGAGGCTACCTCGGAAAACCTGCGTCCTTCTCTTCGTATACTTTCAGATGTAATTTTAAATCCTTCATTTCCGCAGGACCAGTTTACGCTGAAAAAGCAATTACGCCTTGCACAGATTGCACAGGAAAAAAGCCAGCCAAATGCTATGGCTCTTCGCATTCTTCCCCAATTATTATACGGAACGCATCATGCATATAGTAATCCATTCACTGGTTCAGGATATGAAACGTCAACACAATCTATAACCCGTCCGGATCTTATTAACTGGCACAGTCAATGGTTTAAGCCCGGCAGTTCTACACTAATTGTAACAGGAGATGTTACTATGGATAAACTGATGCCTGCACTTGAAGAAGTATTTGGCGCCTGGCAGCCGGGCATGGCTCCTGCAAAGAATATTGCAACAGTTGAAAAGACAAAAGGTGGTAAAATATATTTGATCGACAAACCCGATGCTCCTCAGTCTACTATTGTTGCTGCTCATGTTTCAGAAACAAGCGGACAACCGGAGGATATTGCTATACAAACGGTGATGCAAAATTTTGGGGGCATGGCAACATCACGCCTTAACCGCAACCTGCGCCTGGATAAGCATTGGAGCTATGGAACAAATGGCTCATTGGTTACTGCACGTGGCCAGCGACCCTTTGTGACTGTGGCTCCTGTACAAACAGACAAAACAAAAGAAGCCATAACCGAAGTGATAAAAGAAATAAAGGGCGTAGCGGGCGAAAGAGAACTTGCAGGTGAGGAGTATAACAGCATCATGCGAAACATGACCCTGCGTTTGCCGGGCAGGTTCTCTACCCTAAATGCTTTGGAGAGCGCCGCTATAGAAATGATCAATTACAAACTTCCTGATGATTACTGGTCACGCTATGCAGGCAATGTAAGGGCGCTTACTGAACAGCAATTAAATACTGCCGCCAAAAAATTTGTTCATCCCTCCGAAATTATCTGGGTTGTTGTTGGCGATCTTAAAAAAATAGAAAGCGGGATACGTGATTTAAACTATGGAGAGATCATACATTTAAATACAGAAGGTACAGTGATAGCACAATAAGCCTGCTATATAAGCAAAAAAATCCTGTAGTTTTAATTCAAAATAGTTTTATGCGTTTGCTAAAATGGTTCTTCATTATTGCTGCCCTTGTTTTTATTGTTTATCTGGTCGGGCCAAGTCCTGATACTCCAATGTATAAAACCACAATGCCGGCGGTACCCGCTGCCCCGGCTTTGCTGATAGCCTTTGTAAAAAATAATGAGGCACAGCATAAACTTAAGCCCAATAATGAAGCAAGGATTATTTGGGCCAATGATTCCCTGAAACAAAAAACGGAATATGCTATTGTATACCTGCATGGATTTTCGGCTTCGCAGCAGGAAGGCAATCCAATACATATAAATATTGCAAAAGAATTTGGCTGTAACCTTTATTTGTCACGTCTTGCTGAGCATGGTATAGATACAACAGAGCCGATGGCCAATCTTACAGCGGAAAGCTATTGGGAATCTGCAAAGCTGGCGCTGGCAACAGGCAAACAACTGGGTGATAAAATAATACTGATGGCGACTTCAACAGGTGGTACAAATGCCTTACAACTTGCAGCTACCTATCCCCAGGATATTGCAGCATTAGTATTAACCCAGATTTTGCAGTTGAATAATATATGTCAGGCTGTCCCTATTTTTGTAAATGCAAATGCGACATGAATACAGCGATAATCTGGTAACACCCTGGGGTGGGATGAAGGAAATGA
>JBDSFG010000033.1:0-10394 GCA_039919615.1 Ginsengibacter sp.
TTATTATTATAGCCTGGCAAACAAGCATGACAAGTCAATTGACCAGTTTGTTACAGTGAGCCCGGTTATCTGTAATAAACTTTCTATAATTCTTCCTCATAGAAAAGCGGATATACATTATTGCAGATTTCCAGTGCCGTCGGTTGAATCAGTAGAAAAGGAAAATGATCTGCTTAAAATAATTTACTGTGTCAGAAATCTAAATGAGGAAAGGAAACAATTTAAAATATTGCCTTTAATAAATGAAAGACTAGGCGCTAAAGGATTGATAGTGAACTGGACAATAATAGGGGAGGGAATGAATAAACAGCAGGTAGAAAATGTTATGCAACAGCATTCATTAATTTCCTTTTTTCCATCCTTGCCAAATGATCGGTTAATTAAGTTATTTCCTGAACACGATCTTTTTATTTTACCTTCTCTACAGGAAGGGTTTCCGGTAGCCGTTGTAGAAGCAATGAAAGCAGGCGTAGTTCCGCTTGTTACAAATTGGGAGGAAGCCACGAAAGAGTTGATTATTGAAAATGAAACAGGATATTATTTTAAAACTGGAGATGCCAATAAATACGCTGATACCATTGAATTATTAAATAGAAACCGAAATTTATTAAAGAGGATGGCTAAGAATGGTGTAAAAAAAGCAAATGAATTATTTGACCCATATATAAACACGATAATGATTGAACAACTCATATCTGTTAGTTACAAAGTTGAAAAGAAAGATAAAAAAGCTTTCAAAGCCTATGGCAGTCGGCTTGATAACCCATTAATGAACAACACTGTCGTTAATATGGTGCGAAAATTAAAATCCCGGATAAATTAATTTAGTTCAACCGCTATTAACAGCACATTGCATGAATGAACCTTATGTAACCAAATTATTCGGAAAATAGAGTGAGAATCGTAGTCTCGGCAAATGGAAGAAAAAGAAATATGATGGAGTATTACAGCAGCATATTCAGGGCGATATCAGTGAAATGCCAGGATATGGCCTTATTGCAAAAAGTACCGGAAATACATTCATTTTTTAATCTTAAAAAAAGTGTTTTATTGACTGTATTAAATATGAATTCAATGCTAGCTTCGGTTGACATATTCCGGGTTATACATCATGATAAAAAATAAAATGTATGTCATTTGAGAGGATAGTACCAGGAACAAAAGAATGGGATATGTATTATGCTAATCATCAGTCACGGTACCAGTTTGCTGTTGATTACCTGGCTGATTACAATTGCAAAAAAGTTCTAGATGCCGCAACTGGTGTAGGCTTTGGTGCAAATATTCTTGCGCAGAGAAATATTGAAAATATAATAGCAATTGATAGAAATGATAACGCAATAGATTTAGCAAGAAAGCACTTTCAGCATCAGAAAATACATTTTATAAAAGATGACTGCGAAACATTTGAGCAATCTAAAAAATACTTTCCGTTTGATGCCGTGGTGAGTTTTGAAACGCTAGAGCATTTACCAAACCCTATGCAGTTTTTAGATAATTGTAAAAGGGCATTACAACCTGACGGCCAGTTAATTATCAGCACACCAAACAAATTGGTTTCAAGTCCTGGAGGGAAAGTAAGCTGGGCATTTCACGAAACAGAGTATACAGCAGGTGAACTTATTACATTGTTGAAGAATGAAGGGTTTAATGATATTAAATTATTTGGCCAGCAATTTACCCTCGTCGGAATTTTGCGCCGGCAAATGAGATCAGAATTGAACAGGATAAATTTTAATCCCTTTATAAGACTTGGTAATTGGGTACAACATTATGTTCGCAGAATATCTTTTAACACGGTATTACCGGAACAGCCAGAAGATTTTGAAATACTTGAGTATAAATATTCAGATGATATAGACAGCAAAAAAATGAATGGCCCATTTGTATTAATAGCGGTTTGTAAAAAATGAATAGAAAAAAAGGCTTCAGGATAATACATCGTTTTATAATTGGTGGGAAATAAATGAATGCTCAACCTTTAGTAAGTGTTTTAATGACAGCCTGGAACAGGGAAAAATATATTACAGAAGCTATTGAAAGTGTCCTGGCGTCAACTTATTTAAATTTTGAATTAATTATTGTCGATGATTTTTCAGAGGATGAAACAGTAAGCATTGCACAAACCTTTGCAGTTAAAGACGTAAGAATTCTTGTACACGTCAATAAGGAAAATCTAGGTCAATTTCAAAATAGAAATTATGCTGCCTCCTTAGCAAAAGGGGAATATATAATGTACGTTGATTCCGACGATACAATTGCAAAAGACGCAATTGAACATATTGTTACCCATCTAACTAACCATCCTGGTTGTAATTTTGGAATGATATATCTAGGCAAAGACGCCTGTGAGCCGTTTGTGCTCAGCCCTGAGCAAGCAGTTTATAATCATTTATTCAAAAAGACTATACTGCATATCGGCCCGGGAGGTACCATTCTCAATAGAAAGTTCTTCACTGAAATTGGTGGATATCCTACAAGTTACGGGGCAGCAGGTGATATGTATTTTAATATTAAAGCAGCAAGTAACACCAGTATTGTTTTTTTACCATACAATTATTTGACTTATAGAAAGCATCAAGGCCAGGAACTGAATAATCAGTACCAATATTTGTTTAATGGCTATAAATATTTTAATGATATTTTGGAGCTTCCTGAACTTCCGCTTACTGCTATTCAGCGTGCGTGGCTTAGTAAAAAAAATAAAAGACGTTTCATTTTAAGTATGTGCAAATATTTTATTTCGTCACGCAATTTGCTTAAAACTGCACAAGCAATAAATATGGCAGGTTTTACATTTAAAGATGCTTTAGTTGGTGTTTTTCATTTTAACTGAAAACTATATTAAGCCTATAAAATAATGAACGGCCAACCTTTAGTTAGTGTTTTAATGACGGCTTACAACCGGCAACAATTTATTGCAGAAGCAATAGAAAGCGTGCTGGCATCAACCTACACTAATTTTGAACTGATCATTTCAGATGATTGTTCAACGGATGGCACAGTTATTAATGCAAAGAAATATGCAGAAAAAGATAACAGGATAAGGTTATATCAAAATGAAAAAAATTTGGGTGATTATCCTAACAGAAATAAAGCGGCAAGCTATGCAACCGGCGAATTTTTAATGACTGTAGACTCTGATGATATAATATTTAAAGATGCTATTGAAAGATGTATGAATTTACTCTCACAATTTCCACAGGTAAATTTTGCAACCTATTATCGCATCCCAGCTAAAGAACCGTTTGTATCAGATCCGGCAACTGCATTGAATCATCATTTTTTCATCGAGCCCTACCTGATGATCCATCCCGGGGGAACTATTATTAAAAGAAATTATTTTGAAAGTATAAACAGGTTTCCCGAAAAATATGGGCCGGCTAATGATAACTATTATAATTTGAAGGCAGCCTGTAATACAGATATTCTTATGATCCCATTTGAATTTTTTTATTATCGGCGTCATCCTGGTCAGCAAATTAATGACAAGTACAGCTATCTGTATAATAACTACCGTTACACAAGAGATGCATTAAACGAATTGAATTTGCCCTTAAAACAGGATAAAATTACCTGGTTACATAAAAAAAATAAAAGACGTTTTCTGGTCAATATTTTTTTATACTTATTCAAAACACTAAATTTTCGTAAAACAATTAATGCCATTCGTTATGCAGAATTTACATGGAAAGATGCATTAACAGGGATTTTTCAATTTTAACAACAAGTAGCTGAAGCAAGTAAAGTTTAATGAAAATCATACATTGCCTTATTCAATACATGCCCCAGGCAATGGCGGGTACAGAGATTTATATACATACACTTGCTACCCTGCAAAAAGGATTTGGGCATCAGGTTGCAGTAGTGACTCCACATATTGATTTTTACAGGCCCGGGGAGATCAATGAACATTATGTATACGATGAAATAGATGTTTATCAATACCTGGAAAAAGGAGATCCGACAGACAGGGAGGTCCATTATGGTACTAAAAAGCCCGAAGGGCTAAACAATTTTGTTGCATTGTTAGCCCGGTTAAAACCCGATGTGATCCATTTCCACGAACTTAATCGCAGTATTGGCTTTACAATTGAACATGTAAAACTTGCCAGGCAATCAGGTACAAGGATTTTTTTAACGATGCATCAATCATTTTATACGTGCAACACAAATGTTCTTATATATAACAATAACCTTTGTGATGGAATTATCAGAAATTTCAGGTGTTCAGAATGCAGCTATAAAACCTTGCTCAATGTTCCGGGCCTGCTGGCAAAACCTTTGGCTGCCTTAAGTATGGCGGTGGGTAACACCCATATCACAGGTAAACTGCCTGCCGGCAAAATTAAAACATTGTTATCTTTTCCTTCGTACATATCCCGTATAAAAAAGCAACTGGATGAATTATGGAAGAATGTTGATCAACTGATTTGTCTTAACAGCTGGTATAAAAATATCTTACTTGAAAATGGTGTCCCGGAAAAAAAAATAGTTGTTGTACCACAGGCTTTAGTAACAACTGAGAAAAAAGAAACAACTAAAATTCACAGGCAGTCAGGTCTGCCTCTTAAGATGGTTTTTATTGGGCGCATTCATCCTATAAAAGGAATCCATTTAATTATTGACGCCATGCGTTTGTTCTCACCTGAACAGGCACAGATAGACATATACGGAAGACCGGAAGAAACTGAGTATTATAAAAAATGTATCAGCGACACCAAAGAGATGCCCTCAATAAAATGGAAGGGAGAGATCAAAAGAGAAGACGTGATTGAATGCCTGACCCGATATGATGTATTTTGCCTGGCTTCAACTTCTTCAGAAATGGCCCCATTAGTTATCAGGGAAGCATTTGCTGCAGGTATACCGGTTTTAGCGAGCAGGGTTTATGGCAATATTGAACAGGTAGAAGATGGAGTAAATGGACTACTCTTTGAATTTAATTCGTCCGGGAGTTTGAAAGAAAAAATACAGATGCTAATTGATGATCATTCCTTAATTGAGCACTTGAAAAACAATATAGTTGCCCCATTAAACTTCGATGCAGTAAACGAATCTTATTTGCGTTTGTATGGTTCTGTCTAATATTTTGCAGAAACCTGTTAAATTCCCGTATTATGATTTTAATGCAACCGCTGAATATTAAATAATTAAAGATTGAATTCTTTATTCACTTTATACAAAGCACCTTATAATAAAAAGTTTCCGCTATTTGCATTATACCGTTTTTGTTATTGGAAACTAATTCGTTTTTTAAAATTGAAAAATGTGAAATACCGGTTATGGCATAACCGGGCAATTTTTCTCAATTATGATTCATTTCAAAGTATGTGGCTGATGTATAATTATTTTGTCGATTGGGAAGAATTCAACCTGATATCAAAATACATTCAGCCTGGTGATGAAGCTTTCGATATTGGGGCTAATATGGGATTCTATACCGTTTGGATGTCAAAATTTATCTCTCATGGTAAAATTCATTCGTTTGAACCAGATGCGCAGAACTTTGAAAGGTTACAAAAAAATATTACATTAAATAATTTGCCAGCCGCGGTTATAGCCAATAAAAAAGCTATAGGTGATACAGATGGTGAACTGGCATTTACAGAGGGGCTCGATGGAGAAAATCATATTGTTGATCAAGGTGCTGACAATGCCGTTACCGTGTTATCACAGAAAATTGAAAGCTATGTAAAGCAACATAACATTTTTGACATAGCTTATTTGAAGATAGATGTTGAAGGATTTGAGTATGATGTTTTAAAGGGAGCAAATAACATTTATTAAATAAACAAATTGACGTTATACAATTGGAGATAAATAAAACAATTAGTAATTCAGGTAAGAGTATTAATGATCTGCTGGATTTATTAAAGTATTACCAGTATATATTATGCCGGTATGACGTGACGGCAAACCTGTTAAAAGAAACTGTTTTTTCAGATGACAGGGAAAATTATTTCGCAGTAAGCGATCTCGAAAAAATTAATTTGAAACTAAAGAATGCTCCTCACTAAAAATTCTGAAATAGATGAAGTTGGTTAATCAAACTTTAATGGCTGCATAATGATTGATCAGGCAGCTGCTGTTATTTTACCAAAGGTTAAAAATGTACCTGGCACACAAGGCATAAGCTTACCACAGCTAACTTTTACCCGCTTTATTGCGGCCATTTGCATTGTTATCTTTCATTTTAAAGCAACTGCATTTCCATTTAACATGTATAGTGTAGACAATTTTGTAAAATATTTTAATGTTTCGGTTTCTTATTTTTTTGCGCTTTCAGGTTTTATATTAGTAATAAGCGGCTCAGACAAAATCAATTATAAAAAGTTTTATATAAACAGGTTTGCAAGGATATACCCGCTTTATTTATTCGCCCTGTTGCTAACACTATTGTTAATTTATAATGCCAGAACACCTAAAGACACCCTAAGCTTTGATAAGATTTTTTTATCTGCTTTTCTTATTCAATCTTGGTTTAAGAAGTATGCTTTGGTTTATAATTTTCCCGCCTGGTCGCTTTCTGCGGAGGCATTCTTTTACCTGATCTTTCCAATTGTTATTTTTTATTTTAGGAACATTTCTCTAAAAACAGAAATTATGATTGTTGGTACGTTTTGGGTTATCATGCAAACTATTGTCATAGTAATGTTATCAAATGGCAATGATTATATTACGGCTCATCCTATATTTCATCTGTCAACATTTTTATCAGGAGTCACTGCCGGAAAGCTATTTCGGGATAACTGGTATCTTCTTAAAAGAAAATTAAATAAGCTCGGATTTATTTTGTTGATCTTGATTGTTGGGTTGATGTTTTTGATATATTCAAAAAATGTTTTTTTTTCAGCCTGGTATTCAAATGGGTTACTTGCTCCTGTTTTTATTCTTTTTATATACATCGTTGCACTTGGCGAAAACAAAATCTTCACTCTCCTAAAAAGCAAGCCGCTTCAATATCTTGGAGAAATAAGCTATGGCATTTACATACTGCAAATACCCGTAGCAATTGCAGTGTATGGAATTGTTGACAGAACGGTAAAGCTTTCACCAACAAGCACTTTTTATTTTTATGTACTTATCTTAATAATTACTTCTGCCATTACCCATGAATGTATTGAAAAGCCCTTCAGAAAAAATATTAAAAGGTTGCTCTCCTAAAAAATGAAGATTTTATTGATGATGGATCCCGGCATTCTTGTTCCGCCCAAAGGATATGGAGGGCATGAGCGATTAGTAGCCATGTTTGCGCAGGAATATAAAAGACTCGGCCATGAAGTTCATTTACTGGTTACCACCGGCTCATTTGTAGAAGGATGTACCATGCATCCGATTGGTAAAGAAGGTTTCCCCCCTGTAAGAAGGGAAGCAAGAAAAGCTATCCCCAGGGCGTGGAAATTCTTATGGAAGCATCGTCATTATTTTGACATGGTACACAACTTCGGAAGACTTGCTTATTTATTGCCAATCCTTAATTATCCTGTTAAAAAGATAATGACTTATGGCAGAGAAATTACCGGGAAAAACATCAGGGCAATTGAAAAGTTACCTCATAAAAATATAATATTTACAGGCTGCAGTAATAGTCTTATTTCAAGGGTTTCAGTAAGTTCAGACTGGAGGACGGTTTACAATGCTATTGATTTTAATAAGTATACGCTGCAGGCATCAGTACCCACAAACGCTCCTCTTGTCTTCCTTGGAAGAATTGAGAAAATAAAAGGATGTCATACAGCTATAAAAGTGGCTTTGGAAACTGGTAATGATCTGATCATTGCAGGCAATATATCCCCTTTGGCAAAAGAAATAGAATATTATAGAACTGAGGTAGAACCATTTATTGATGGAAAGCAAATAAGGTATCTGGGGCCGGTTAATGATCAGCAAAAAAATGCCTGTTTGCGACAGGCGAAAGCTTTGCTTTTTCCAATTGAATGGAATGAACCATTTGGCATGGTTATGATTGAGGCAATGGCTTGTGGAACTCCCGTTATAGGATTTAACAGGGGCTCGGTGCCCGAGGTAATTGATGAAGGCAAAACAGGGTTTATTGTAAAGAGCATTGCGGAAATGAAAGACGTTATAAAAAAACTCCCTATGTTTGACAGAATTAAATGCCGTACCATAGCGGAAAGCCGGTTTAATATCGGCATTACTGCCCAACACTATTTAGACATCTTCAACAAACCAAAACATATTGTAATAATTACGTCCGGACAACCATCGGCAAACCCCCGTGTAGTAAAGGAAGCCATTTCAATGGCTGAGGCAGGATACGCTGTTAGTGTAATATATGTACCGCTCTCTCCATGGGCAAATGATTTTGATAAATTACTTTTCAAAAAAACGCGATACATAAAATGGTTACGTGTAGGATATGCCCCAAAAAAAAATAATTTAAAATATACTTTGGTAAGGCTTAGGCGTAAATTCTTTGAATGGAGTTTTAAATATATGAATGGATTAAGCACTGCCTATGAAAATGCATATATACTTTATGCGCCGGAATTAAAACGAAAAGCCTTATCTATAAAGGGTGATCTGTATATTGCACACAATCTTGGCGCACTGCCAGCAGCTATTAAAGCTGCAGCAAAATGGAAAGCGCCTGTCGGCTTTGACGCAGAAGATTTTCATAGGGGAGAAACATCGGAAGGCGCCCTATACAATTTAGCAGCAAAAATAGAGGATAAATACATTTCACACCTGGATTATTTAACCGCGGCCAGTCCTCTTATCGCTGAGGCCTATTCAAAGCTTTATCCGGGTATAAGTATAATATCCATTAATAATGCTTTTAGTAAAAAAATGATTCAACCTATCGTTAAACAAGACACAAATGCAATGCGGTTGTTTTGGTTCTCCCAAATAGTAGGTGTTGACAGAGGTCTTGAAACAGTAATAGATGCTTTAAATCTATTGATCACCTGTCGGATATCATTACATATTTTAGGTAACTGCAACGAGAAATATAAGCAACATTTACTCCAACTTTCCAAAAATGCAAGTGCAATTCACTTCCTAAACCCCGTTCCACCAGATGATATTTTTAAGATATCTGCAAAATATGATATTGGGCTTGCAACAGAAGTTCCATATTCTGAAAACAGGAAGTTTTGTCTTACCAATAAATTGTTCACGTATATTTTAGCTGGAAACTGCATAGTGGCATCTGATACACCTGCACAAAAAAAGTTTATGGAAGAACATCCTGGTATAGGGCTATTGTATGAAAGTAATGACCCGTTAGGCCTAGCCGGGCAATTACAAAAATTATATAGTAATAAAAATGAGTTGTACACCTGCAGAATAACATCTCATTCATATGCCAACTGCTCTTTGAATTGGGAGACAGAGTTCCAAAAACTTTCTCAGATTATAATCGATATCACAAACATGAAAAATCAACATAAAAGGGTTTATAGTAATGATTAATTCATTAAAAATGTTATATCGGGCTCCTTTTAATAAAGAACATCCTGGGTTTGCAGTATACCGTTTTATTTTTTGGAAACTGATACGCTTATTTAAAATTAAAAATGAAAATATCGTATTTGGGGCGATAAAGTTATTTATCTTAATTGCGACCTTTTCAAAGTATGTGGATAATGTATAATTACATTGTGGATTGGGAAGAGTTCAATCTCATTGCCGTTACATAAAGTCAGCAGATGAAGTTGCTGACGTCGGAAGTAATATGGGTATTAACACCTCAATGGCAGATAAATATGTAATTAGAAAACAAAGTAAGAGATCGAATGAAATATTGATGTGATTAATGACAATGAATATCAATGAACTTACAATAGTAGTATGCTGTAATAAAAATGATTTTTTCTTTGCAAGGATTTGTATTGCAAGTATACGTTACTACTATCCCTCTATTAATATCGAGTTAATAAAAGATCCCGGAAATGGCCAATTCAATTCCCGGGAACTTGAAAAATGTTTTGATGTAAAAGTGAGAGATTTAGGAATTAAAAGACTGGGTTGGAGCGGAGCAAAATTTCATTACCTGTATCAACCGGAAAAGGGGAAAAAAGTATTGATATTGGATGCTGACATTGTTTTCATTGGTCCATTTCTAAAACGACTGCTACCAAGTATAGAATCAAACGATTATGTAGTAAGTATGGAAAAAGAAGAGAATCCTAAAGCAGATTGGGTTAGAAAAATATATTTTGATATTGAAGCTATTCAAACTGCTTACCCATCATACATTTACCCGGGATATTTTTTTAATGCCGGACAGATATTTTTAACATTAGGATCAATTAAGGAAAAAAAGTTAAACGAGTTTTTTAATGTCAAAGAATATCCTTTCTGGAAAAATAAAGAACTATTTCCATTAGTGGATCAATCGGTTTACAATTACCTGCTTCCAACAT